>NCJP01000022.1 GCA_002278985.1 Erythrobacter sp. 34-65-8 | reverse complement strand
GACCGTGCGTTCGGCTCCTCCGGGTACCGGCATCATCGCCGGTGGTCCGATGCGCGCCGTGTTCGAGAGCCTGGGCGTGGCAGACGTGGTGACCAAGTCGGTCGGCACCAGCAACCCCTACAACATGATCCGCGCCACCTTCGACGCGCTCGTCAACCAGACTTCGCCGAAGTCGGTTGCGCAGCGTCGCGGCAAGAAGATCGCGGACCTGCTCGGTCGCGGTGGCGCCAGTGCAGCCGAGGCGGAAGCTGACGCTGCCGCCCTGGTGGAGTAAGCATGATGGCTGACAGCAAGACCATTACGATCAAGCAGATTGGTTCGCCGATCCGCCGCCCGGCCGTCCAGCGCCAGATCCTGATCGGGCTAGGCCTGAACAAGATGCATAAGGTGGTGGTCCGCCAGGACACCCCCGAGGTCCGCGGCGCCATTGCCAAGGTCCCGCACCTGGTCCAGGTGATCGACTGATAATCAAGCGCTCCCCCGGTTTCGGGGGAGCACCTTTCCAGCGCGAATCAAAGCGAAAGCGAGTGCGACATGAAACTGACTGACCTCCGCGACAATCCCGGTGCCCGCAAGACCAGCGTTCGCGTTGGCCGTGGTATCGGCTCGGGCAAGGGCAAGACCGCAGGCCGCGGCCAGAAGGGCCAGAAGGCGCGTTCCGGCGTGGCCGTCAACGGCTTCGAGGGCGGCCAGATGCCGCTCCACATGCGCCTGCCGAAGCGCGGCTTCAACAACCCGTTTGGTAAGGATTATGCCGAAGTGAACCTGGGCATGGTCCAGAAGTTCATCGAAGCGGGCAAGCTCGACGGCACTGCTGTGGTCGACCATGCGGCGCTCAAGGCCGCTGGCCTGGCCCGTGGTGGCAAGGATGGCTTGCGCCTGCTCGCCAAGGGTGATCTGACTGACAAGGTCAAGTTCCTCGTTGCCGGTGCCTCGAAGGGCGCAGTGGCCGCTGTTGAGAAGGCTGGCGGTTCGGTCGAAGTGATCGAGCTCGGCGCCCCTGAGCACGAAAAGAAAGCGGCTCGCCGCGAGGCCAATCGCGAGGCCAGCAAGGCCAAGAAGGCCGGCTAATCGGGAAAAACGGGTAACGGGGGTTCGACAATCGGACCCCCGCTCCCTATTTAGCCTTCCTGAGCCGGGAGGGGTTCCCTGATCTCCGGCGCCAAAACCAGGATCGAAGATAGTCCGATGGCATCACGCGCCGATAATGTTGCGAGCAATCTGAGCCTCGCCAACTTCTCCAAAGCCACCGAGTTGAAGAACCGGATCTGGTTCACCATCGGTGCGCTGATCGTGTTCCGCTTCCTCAGTTTCATTCCGCTCCCCGGGGTCAACCCGCTGGTGCTGGAAACGCTCTATGACCAGGCGCGCGGCGGCATCCTCGACATGTTCAACATGTTCTCGGGCGGCAGCCTTGAGCGGATGAGTCTTATCGCGCTCGGCGTCATGCCTTACATTACCGCCTCGATCGTGGTGCAGATGGCGGCCGCGCTCCATCCCACGCTGGCGGCGCTCAAGAAAGAGGGCGCAACCGGGCGGCAGAAGCTCAACCAGTACACCCGCTATGGCACGGTTTTCCTGTGCGTGATCCAGGGCTGGTTCCTTGCCGCCGGGCTTGAAGCCTATGGCGCGCAGAGCGGGCTTCAGGCCGTGGTCCAGCCGGGCTACATGTTCCGTGTTGGCGCGGTGATCAGCCTGGTCGGTGGCACCATGTTCCTCCTTTGGCTGGGTGAGCAGATCACCAGCCGGGGGATCGGCAACGGTGTTTCGCTGATCATCATGGCGGGTATTGTCGCCCAGTTCCCCAGCTTTACCGGCAACATGTTCAGCGGTTACAGCGAAGGCTCGATCGGGACCCCGATCGTGATCGGCTTCATTGCCATGATCGTGATCCTGATCCTGGTGATCAGCTATTTCGAGCGTGCCCAGCGGCGCTTGCTGATCCAGTATCCCAAGCGCGCGACGCAAAAGGGCATGATGCAGGCTGACCGCAGCCATCTGCCGCTCAAGCTCAACACGGCTGGCGTGATCCCGCCGATCTTCGCCAGTTCGCTGCTCCTGCTGCCTCTGACCATCAGCCAGTTTGCCGGCAATACGGTCAACACGGACTCGACCTTCGGCGGCGCGATCGTCTGGCTGAACCAGTACCTCGCCCATGGCCAGCCGATCTATATGACGCTCTATGCCATCGGCATCATCTTCTTCTGCTTCTTCTACACGGCCGTGGTATTCAACCCGGAAGAAACGGCGGAGAACCTGAAGAAGAACGGCGGGTTCATCCCCGGCATCCGTCCGGGCAAACGCACTTCCGATTATCTCGATTACGTTCTGACCCGCATCACCGTGATTGGTGCCATCTATCTGACGCTTGTCTGCGTGGTGCCGGAATACATGATCGCCCAGACCGGCATTCCGTTGTTCCTTGGCGGCACCAGCCTGCTGATCGTGGTCAACGTTACGGTCGACACCATCAGCCAGATCCAGTCACACATGCTGGCACACCAGTACGGCGACCTGATCAAGAAGGCGAAGCTCAAGGGGCGGATGCGCTAGTCCGGTCATCCGGGCAGACGCCGCGTTCACGGGGGACACTGCGATGAACATCATTCTGTTGGGCCCTCCGGGTGCAGGCAAGGGCACGCAGTCAGCGATGCTGGTGGAAGAGCGCGGGATGCGCCAGCTTTCCACCGGCGACATGCTGCGCGCTGCGGTCAAGGCGGAAACCGAAGTCGGATTGCGGGCCAAGGCCGTGATGGAGCGCGGCGAACTGGTGTCAGACGAGATCGTCTCCGCCCTGATTGACGCCGAACTGGCCGCCATGGGTCCGGAAACCGGCGCGATCTTTGACGGTTACCCGCGGACCGAGGCGCAGGCCCGCGCGCTTGACGAAATCCTCGCCAGTCACGACCGCCAGCTCGACTTCGTGATCGAGCTGGAAGTGGACGAGGATGCCCTGGTTGACCGGATCACTGGCCGTTTCACCTGCGCCCGCTGCGGCGAGGGTTACCATGACCGCTACAAGCTGCCGCGTCAGGAAGGCACCTGCGACAAGTGCGGCAGCCACGAATTCAAGCGCCGTCCGGACGACAACGAAGAAACCGTCCGCACCCGCATGGCCGAATACCGCGCCAAGACCGCGCCCATCCTGCCGCTTTATGACGCCCGCGGAATTGTTCGGCGGGTGGATGGCATGGCAGCCATCGATGCAGTGAAGCAGGGCGTCGATGCCATCCTCGATTGAGTGTCGCTAGCGACAGCTCTCTGACGCTTGCTGCCCGGGCGGCAGGCGTTACAAGGGCGGCATGACCTTCCGCACTCTGCTGGCCACCTGCGCCGCGCTCGTCCTGTCCGTTCCCGCCATGGCTGAAGTGGTCCAGCAGGCACCCGATGGCTTCACCACGCGTGACAGCGTGGTGGTGAAGGGTACCCCTTTCGATGTGTGGCAGACGCTGATTGCCCCCGCCGGGTGGTGGAACAAGGCGCACACCTGGTCCGGCAACCCGGAAAACCTCTACATCAGCGCGCAGGCTAACGGATGTTTCTGTGAACTCCTTCCGCCGCCAGAGGGCGCGCCGGAAACCATTCGGCGGGGCAGCGCCCAGCACATGACCGTGGTACAGGCGGACCCTGGCAGGGTCTTGCGGATGCGCGGCGGGTTGGGGCCCCTCCAGAGCGAGCCCGCCGAGGGCGTGCTGACCATCGCGTTGGCCCCTGCGGAGGGCGGCACACGGATCGTGTGGGAATACGTCGTCGGCGGTGCGATGCGTTACGAAGTGCCGGTTATTGCCAAGGCAGTCGACGGTGTCATGAGCGAGCAGCTGCGCGGCCTAGCGAAGGCGCTTGGGGCAGTCGAGGTCCAGGGCAAGACCGAGGGCGAGAACGAGAACGAGAAGGAGAACACGAGCGAGGTTGTAGAAGGGCCGGCCGGAAAGTCAGAGGCCAAGCCTTCCCCCATGGCCAAACCGGCGCCACCGGCTGAAGGCAAGGATGCCAAATCTCCGAAACCCAAGGTGGAAGACGCCTTCGAGGATCTGGCCGGCGAGGAATGAGCGCCGGCATTCGCAGCCATGCCACCACCCGATATGACGCCGGTCCAGGCAACAGCGATCAAGGATTCGCACCAGACGCTGCCGCTTGAAAGCGGGGCCTGACACCGCCCCCCACGGCCACCACTGTGCTTTCATGAGCTGCCTTTGGGGCCCGGCCGCATCAGGGGGCAATGGAAATATCAACCAAGCCATTGAAAAGGTGGTGAGCCCGACAGGATTCGAACCTGTGACCCGCTGATTAAAAGTCAGCTGCTCTACCTACTGAGCTACGGGCCCGACCACGGGGCGGCCTTAAGCAGGGGGCGCGGGCGGGTCAAGCGGGCGTGAAGCTGGCGCAGGGAGAGCCCGGTGAGCGGATCGCGCCAGTCGCCCGCCACGGCCAGCGCCGGAGCGAGCACGAAGCGGCGCTCGCGCAGCCGGGGATGGGGGATCGTCAGGGCCTGTGAACCATGGCTGCCACCCGACCACAGCAGGATATCGAGATCGAGCACGCGCGAACTCCAACGTTGCCCTCCGTTCCGCCGACCGAAGCTGCGCTCGATCTGTTTGAGCCGATCCAGCAATGCGGGCGGGGCAAGCTCTGTTTCCAGCACGGCCACGGTGTTGGCGTAGCGCCGCAGTGACGGGCCGAGCGGTGCGCTGCCGACTGTTGGCGCTGCGGCGGTGACATGACCGAGCCCTGCCAGACTAGCCTTGGCAGCATTGATGACTTCCACGGGGCCGCCATGGCGATGGTGCGGGCGGTTGGAGCCGAGCCCGATCAGGTAACGGTTCAGGGTGGGGCGGGTTGCCGGGGCCATTGCTGCCGCCTAGGCCAGAGCGATGGTTTTGCAAATGCCCCTCGCTGAGAGCGAACCGCCGCACGATTGCCCGCTCTGCCCCCGGCTGGTCGCCTTGCGCCGGGAACTCCGGCAGCAGTACCCCGACTGGTGGAATGCGCCAGTGCCGGCCTGGGGCGATCCCGCAGGGTGGCTGGCCATGGTCGGCCTGGCACCCGGCAAGAACGGGGCCAACCGCACTGGGCGGCCCTTTACGGGTGACTATGCGGGGGACCTGCTGTTCGCGACGCTGGCAAAATTCGGCTTCACCCGCGGCTCATACGAAAGCCGGGTCGATGACGGGTTTTCGCTGCAGGGCGCAATCATCATCAACTCGGTCAAGTGCCTGCCGCCGCAGAACAAGCCGACGCCAGCAGAAATCGCCACCTGCCGCCGGTTCCTTTCCCGGCAGGTGGAGGAACTGCCGCAGGTGCGGGTCTACGTGGCGCTCGGGCGGATTGCGCATGACAGCTTCCTGACCACGCAGGGCCTGCGCAAGGCAGCCTATCCGTTCGGCCACGCGGCGCAGCACGAACTGCCGGATGGGCGCTGGTTGATCGATTCCTATCACTGCAGCCGCTACAACACGCAGACCGGGCGGCTGACGGCCGAGATGTTCGAGCAGGTGTTCGAACAGGCGCTGGCGCGGCGTCAGATGTCCTCGGCAATCCGCCCGTAGAGCTGCGGTCGCCGGTCACGGAAGAACCCCATCCCGGCCCGGTGGATGGCCGCCTGATCGAGGTCGAGGGTCGCCACGAGCACACCGCTTTGCTCACCTGCGAATTCGCACACCATGTCGCCCCATTCGTTGGTGATGAAGCTGTAGCCGTAGAAGCTCTGCGCGGCAGGGGAATTGCCCTCGCTGCCGATGCGGTTGGCGGCGATCACCGGCATGCAGTTGCTGACAGCATGGCCTTGCATGGCGCGGCGCCACATCCGGCTGGTGTCAAGATCGGCGTCATAGGGCTCGCTGCCGATGGCGGTGGGGTAGAACAGCAGCTCTGCCCCCATGAGGGCCATCACCCGGGCGCATTCCGGATACCACTGGTCCCAGCAGATGCCCACGCCAATCCGGGTTCCGCAAACGTCCCACACCTTGAACCCGTCGTTGCCGGGGCGGAAGTAGTACTTTTCCTCGTAACCGGGCCCGTCGGGGATATGGCTCTTGCGATAGGTGCCCATGATCTCGCCGCTCGGGTCGATCATCGCCAGGGTGTTGTAATAGTGGTGCCCGTCGCGCTCGAAGAAGCTGGTCGGGATGGCGACCTTCAGCTTCGCCGCAAGCTTGCGCATGGCGATGACGCTCGGGTGCTCGGCCACCGGGCGGGCGAGCGCAAACAGCGCCTCGTCCTCCACCTTGCAGAAATAGGGCCCGGAAAACAGCTCTGGCGGCAGGATGATGTCCGCCCCGCGCGCGGCGGCCTGCTCGACCAGTTCCGACACGGCACCGATATTGGTCTGCTCGTCATCCGAGCCGAGGCCAAGCTGGAGGGCGGCGACAGTGATTTCTCTCATGTCACCGCCCTTAGCGTTACGCGCGTTTATTGAATAGCCCGCTGACCCTCAGGGCCGCTTCTTGAACAGCCCAACGGCCGTTACGGTCGCTTCTTGAACAGTAGCGTCATGCGATCGCTTTCGCCCTTGTCCTTCAGGTCTTCGCGCTTGGTGGCCTGGACGGGGGGCATTTCCCACACGCCTTCGGGGTGATCGGCGGTGTCCATCGGGTTGGCGTTCACTTCGCTCGATCCGACCAGCTCGAAGCCGTTCAGCTCCATGAACGCGATCACATCGGCCTGGCGCAGATAGCCCCGGCTGCCGTTGGCGTAGGACCATGGCGCATCGGCCTTGGCACGGTGCTGGACCACGCCGATCATGCCGTCGTCCTTGAGCAGTTCGCGCATCGCGCGGATTTCGGTGTCGGCGGTGCCGGCGCGGGTAATGCCGTGCAGGCTGCGGATGACGAGAATGCGGTCGAACGTGCCCTTCTGATCGTCCGGGATAGAGTCGAGCGTCAAGCCCGCGAATTTGTCGGCCGGAAGGCCGGTATAGCCTGCCACTTCCGCGGCAAAACCGGCGGCGGAATCGCGGATGCGCTGCTGGCGGGCCGGGTCGCTGCTGGCGGTCAGCGGGTTGGCATAGATGCCGACAAGCTGGCCTTCGCCGCCCAGATAGTGGCCCAGCAGGCGCGAATACCAGCCGCCGCCGGGAGCATATTCACCCACCTTCATGTGCGGTGCGACATGGAAGAAGGCGAGCACTTCCCCCGGGTTTCGGAACTTGTCACGGGCGCGATCTTCGGCGCGGCTGGGGTGGTTGAGTGCGCCTGACAGGGCCTCGCCGTGGTGCTGCATGAACATGGCGGGATCATGCTTCGAATGGTCCATGGCCTTGCCGGGTGCAGAACCGTGTGTGGCCGCATGGCCCGCGTGGTGGCCGTGGTTGTCGGCCATGGCCGGGGCGGCGAGAGCGGCCAGTGCGGCGGCGAGCGCGCTGGTCAGGGCGAAGTTCGTCTTGGTCATGGGGGTGTCCTCTCCGGTGGTCTTGTGGGGAATACGCTGCGCCCGGTTGTAAGGATGCAACCGGCGATGACAAGCGCCGAACGGAACCCTACATGGACCCGCGAAAGGAATTCCCATGGCAGAACAGCAACAGGCGATCATTGCAGGCGGATGCTTCTGGTGCACCGAGGCGGTGTTCCGCGACGTGATCGGAGTCAGTGAAGTCGAAAGCGGCTACATCGGGGGAAGCAAGCCCAGCCCGACCTACAAGGAGGTGTGCAGCGGCACGACCGGCCATGCCGAAGCGATCCGCGTGACGTTCGACCCTGAAGTGCTCAGCTACGGCGACCTGCTCGATGTGTTCATGGGCACCCACGATCCGACCCAGCTGAACCGGCAGGGCAACGACATCGGCACCCAGTATCGCAGCGCGATCTTTCCGCTCGGTGATGCCCAGCAGGCCGAGGCCGAAGCCGCCATTGCCCGCGCCAATGACGATCTTGGCGGCAAGGTCGTGACCACCATCGAAGGGCCGGCAGAGTGGTATCCGGCAGAGGACTATCACCAGGAATACTGGGATGGTGAAGGCCAGCGCAATCCCTATTGCCTCGCCGTCATACCGCCCAAGCTCGCCAAGCTGCGCAAAAGCTTCGCTGCAAAAGCCAAAGCCTGAGGCACCCGGTTACCGGAAGGGGCGGGTCGCATGAGCCGCCCCTTCGCAGTTGTTACAGGCCGTCGACGCTCTTGCTGACGAGGATATTCACCGCCACTCGCCGGTTCTGCGCCTTGCCCTGAGCGGTGCTGTTGTCCGCCGCAGGATCGGCTTCAGCCATGCCGGTGGGCGTCAGCATCCGGTAAGGCTTCCACTTGCAGGCCTGCTGCAGGTAGTTGACCACCCGTGCGGCGCGCTTCTCGCTCAGTTCCTGGTTGAAGTCATAGTCACCCGTCGAATCGGTGTAGCCGACCACCAGCAGCAGTGCGTTGTCCATCGCTTCGGCTTGTGCCGCCGTGGCGCATAGTTCGGCCTGTGACTGGCCGGAAATGTTCCACTTGCCCGTGTCGAAGTAGACGTTGGTGGTGCCCTTGACGTTGTACTGGTCAATGTCGGCCACGCGGCTGCGAAGCGCGTCGGTCGCTGCGGTCTGCTCGGCAAAGCCCTGTTCGGTGCCGGTGCGGATCATCGTCGCGGTGCGCAGGTCCTTGGTTTTGAGCGCGATGCGGCTGGCGATGAGCCCATTGCCCCATTGCACGGTCCGCACAGTTACGGGCAGGCCGTTGAGCAGCGCCTCAGGGGCAAGCCGGTCACGGTCAAGGCCGAACAATCCCTTGCTCGCGCGCACTTCGGTAGCCTCGCTCAGGAAGACATCGGTGGTGGTGCCGTCTGCACTGGTGACGCGCATCCGGTTGTCCTTGCGGGCGGCAATGAAGCCTTCCACTTCAGGGCCTTCGTCCAGCGCGGACAGGTCTGCCGGCGGCGTACCGTAAACCGTGGTGAAGGCTTCGTCCTGCTGCGGGGCCTGTTCCTGCGCTATCAGGGTGCCAGGCACCGCAGCGGGTACGGCCAGCGCGGCCAGCACAGTGAGCGCCTTGCGACGCGGGGACCTCAATGTCATTTGCTCTGCTCCTCGAATGGTCGAGCCGCGCGGCGGAGCGCACGACTTCCCTCGCCGGGTGTTCAGCGGCGCCTTGCTGGCGGATGAACGCTTTAAGGTTGCGGGAAAATCCGGGGGCCGTCCGGTCGGAGGCCGCGATGAATGGTTGTCCGGCCCAGCTCCTTTCCGGACTTTGCGTTCAGGTCAGATGCGCCAGCGGGCCACCAGGAAGCCGTCGAGCCCGCCTTGCGCCGCAAGCTGTCCGGGGTGGGTGCGAACCCAGCCTTCGGCCGTCGGAATAAGGCCGCAAGGCAGTTCTTCGGCCGTAATGGGCAGTCGTGGCAGATTGACACCGGCAGCCACCTCCTCACCTTCCTCGCGCTCCAGCGAGCAGACCGCGTAGACCAGCGTACCGCCGGGTTTGAGCCATCCTGCGGCCCGTTCCAGCAATGCGCCCTGCAGTTCCGACATCTCCGCAATCTGGCGCGCACCGATCCGGTGCAGCACGTCGGGGTGGCGGCGGCAGGTGCCGGTGGCGGTGCAGGGCGCATCGAGCAGGATCGCGTCGAAGCGGTGCTTCGGCTCCCACTCCAGCGCATCGGCGCGCACGGTGGCGGCCTGCAGGCCGGTACGCTTGAGATTATCGCGTAGCAGGTCAAGCCGCCGCTTGCTCATGTCGAGTGCAGTCACGTTCCAGCCTGCAGCCGCCAGCTGCATGGTCTTGCCGCCCGGTGCTGCGCACAGGTCCAATACGTGGCGGCCTTCGCCTGCGCCCAGCAGCCGCGCAGGGATGGAGGCCGCGAGGTCCTGCACCCACCAGGCCCCTTCGGCAAACCCGGCGAGCTTCTCCACGGCTTCGCCGCGGGGCAGGCGCAGGTGGCCGGGGGCGAGGCTGTCCGCGGCGAGCTGGTTGGCCCAGTGCGCCGTTTCGGAAGGATCCCGCAGCGCGAGATCAAGCGGCGGCGGCTCGGCGAGGCCGGGCGCGATGGCATCGGCCCAATCGCCCCAGCGTTCGCGCACGGAATCGGGCAGCGTGGGATGCGGGGGAAGGGTGGCTTCGCGCTTGACCAGGGTGGAGAATACGCCGTGGGCCAGTCGCCGTGGGCCACCGGTCAGCAGCGGCAGGCCGGTGGCGATCACCGCATGGGGCGGGGTATCGAACCGCAGCCATTGCGCCAGCATCATACGCAGCACCATGCGCGGCTTGGCATCATCGGGCAGGGCGCGGGCGGTGGCGCTGTCGATCAGGGCGTCGAAATCGGTCAGCCAGCGCAGCGTCTCACCGGCGATGGCACGGACGAGCGCCCTGTCTTCCGGCCGCCGCACGTCGCCGCTGGCCGACTGGAACGCCTGATCGAGCGTCTCGCCCCGGCGCAGGACAGCGTCGAGCAGACGGAGCGCGGCGCGGCGCGCGTGGATGCCGGTAGGTTGTGCCATGGGGTGCGGTTAGGCGTTCTTGAAAGCAAGCGCCAGTGGGCGCATCTGTATGACCATGACCAAACGCGCCACCCGCCGCCCGGAAGGCTTCACCAAGCCTGCCCACTGGACCAACGACCCGCCGCCTGCTCCCAGGCCGGTCGCGCAGGACGAAGAGCTGAGCCCCACCCGCTATGGCGACTGGGAGCACAAGGGCATCGCGATCGATTTCTGAGAGTGCGCCCCCGCGCAGGCGGGGGCCTCAGTCGGTTCGGAACACGTTCGCTTGAGGTTCCCGCCTGCGCGGGAACTCAAAGCGGCCTGAACGTCACCTTCAGCCCGTCCTTCGGCTGCGGGATCGGCCAGGCTTTCCATTCCGGCGCATAGCCAGGCTCGATTTCGATGGAATAGCGCGTCAGCACCTGGGCCAGCAGGATCTTCACCTGCATGTAGGCGAAGTGGAGGCCGAGGCACATGTGCGCGCCGCCGCCGAACGGCACCCAGGCATATTTGTGCCGCGCGCGGACCTGTTCGGCGGTGAAGCGCATCGGGTCGAACTTTTCCGGTTCGGGCCAGTGCTCTTCCATGTGGTGGACATACTGCGTGTTGATCCCCACCGTCGTGCCGGCCGGGATGCGATAGCCGCCGAACTCGAAGGCCTTGAGCGCCCGGCGCGGCATCGAGGGCACTGGCGGGATCATCCGCAAGGCTTCCTTGAACGCCATCTCGACCAGGTCGAGCTTGCCGAGGTCATCGTAAGACAGATCGCCGCCGCCGCTGGTCACTGCGGTGATTTCGGCCCGCAGTTTGTCCTGCCATTCGGGGTTCTTCGCCAGCAGCCAGATCAGCGAGGTCGCGCTGGAGGTGATGGTGTCATGCGCTGCCATCATCAGGAAGTTCATGTGGTCGACCACCTCGTCGACCGGCAGCAGGGTGCCGTCTTCACGGGTAGCGGTGGCGAACTGGCTGAACATGTCCTGCCCGCCGCCCTCGGCGCGTCGGCGTTCGGTCTCGCGGGTGAAGTAGTCGACCAGGAACTCGCGGCCCTTCACGCCCTTGCGCATCAGCGTGCCGGGCAGCGGCTTGCGGATCGGCGCGACCGAGGCCTGCACCATGTAGACAAAGGCTTCGTTGATCTTGTCCGCTTCCGGGCCCCAGGGAATGCCGATGAAGCTGTCCGCAGCCAGGTCCAGCGTCAGCTTCTTGATCGCCGGGTAGAACTCCATCGGAGACCCGCCCCAGGTTTTGACCCGTTCGGCAATACCGCGGTTGAGCGCCCCGGAATAGTGCCGCATCGGTTCCGGCTTGAAGGCGATCGACAGGGCGCGGCGGTCTGCCCGGTGATGGTCGAAGTCCATCAGCATCAGCCCGCGCGGGAACAGCTGGTCCAGCACCGGGCCCCAGCCCTGTTCGTTGGAAAAGATCTTGTCGCGGTCGAACAGCACCAGCTCGTTGGCATCCGGGCCGACCAGAGCGACCTGCCAGCCGCCAAAGGCGCGGTTCTTGTAGACCGGCCCGTGGGTGGCGATCAGCCGCTTCACGAATGCAGGGGGATCGGCCAGCATGGTGAAGGTATTTCCGACCAGCGGCCAGCCGCCATCCC
>NCJP01000212.1 GCA_002278985.1 Erythrobacter sp. 34-65-8 | reverse complement strand
ATGGCCCATCTTGCGCCCTTCGCGCGCGGTGGCCTTGCCGTATAGGTGCAGGTGCGCGTCCGGGTCGGCCAGGAACGCGTGCGCCTTGGCCGCCGCCTTGCCGATAATGTTCTCCATCACGACGGCGCTGCCGGTGGTCGCAGTGTCGCCCAGCGGCAGGCCGCAGATCGCGCGGATGTGGTTCTCGAACTGGCTGGTGGCCGCACCTTCAATGGTCCAGTGGCCCGAATTGTGCACCCGCGGGGCCATTTCGTTGAACACCGGGCCCTGTCTCGTGGCGAAGAACTCGCACGTCAGAACCCCGACATAGTCGAGCGCATCGGCAACCTGCTTCGCCAATGCGCGGGCGGATTCGACCTGCTCGGTCACCACCGCCGGAGCGGGCAAGCTGGAGCGGGCCAGGATGCCGCTCTCGTGGACATTGTGCGGGCTGTCCCAGTATCGCACCGCACCGTCCTTGCCGCGCACCAGGATGACCGAGAATTCCGCCTCGAACGCAACCAGCCCTTCATAGACCAGCGGGGTGCCCGTGCGGTTGAAGCCCTCCGCATCGCGGGCCGAGGCCATGCGCCACTGGCCCTTGCCGTCGTAGCCGTCGCGCCGGGTCTTGAGGATGCCGGGGGTGCCGATCCGCTCGATCGCTTCCATCAGGTCACCCCGATCGTCGACCGCTTTCCACGGTGCAGGCCGCCCGCCGAGGTTCTCGACGAAACGCTTCTCCAGCACCCGGTCCTGCGCGGTTTCCAGCGCGCGCGGGTGCGGTGCCAGGCGCTGGGTCAGCGGGGCGAGCGGTTCGACCGGGACATTCTCGAACTCCCAGGTGATGACGTCGCACTTCTGGGCGAAGGCGGCCATCGCCTTGGCATCGTGCCAGTCATTGGTGAACAGGTCGGCGCAGACATCGCCCGCAACCGGGTCTTTTTCCGGCGCATAGGCAATGCAGCGGTAGCCCAGCTGCGCGGCGGCCATCGCCAGCATCCGGCCGAGCTGGCCGCCGCCGAGGATGCCGATGGTGCTCCCGGGCTTAAGCATTCTTCGCTCGCATCAGTCCTGCGGCCGCTCGGTTACTGCATCACGCCGGGCATTGCGCCAGGCCTGCAGCCGCTGTGACAGGCTTTCGTCTTCCAGGGCGAGGATCGCGGCGGCGAACAGGCCGGCATTGGTTGCGCCCGGCTCGCCGATGGCAAAAGTCGCGGTGGGCACCCCTGCGGGCATCTGCACGATCGACAGCAGGCTGTCCTGCCCTGACAATGCCTTTGACTGCACGGGCACACCCAGCACCGGCAGGTGGGTGAGCGCGGCAATCATCCCGGGCAGGTGCGCTGCGCCCCCCGCCCCGGCGATGATGATCCGGAAACCTTCTGATTCGGCGCTGCGGGCAAACTGGAACATCCGGTCCGGCGTGCGGTGGGCCGAGACGATCTGTGCGTCATAGGCCACGCCCAGCTCGTCAAGTGCCTGGGCCGCACAGCGCATGGTCGGCCAGTCGGACTGGCTGCCCATCACGATGGCGACTTTCGCGGCGACCTTTGCCCCCCCCTGGCTCATCTTACAGGTCCTTCAGGTAGCGCCGTTCGCCCGGTTGCATCTTGGCATCGAACTCGTAGACAATCGGCTGTCCGGTCGGGATCTCCAGACCGGTGATGTCTTCATCGGAAATGCCGGAGAGGTGCTTGACCAGTGCGCGCAGGCTGTTGCCATGGGCGGAAATGATCACGGTCTCACCGCTGGCCAGCACGGGCAGGATTTCCGCTTCCCAGTAAGGCAGTACCCGCTCGATGGTGAGTTTCAGGCTTTCGGTCTGCGGCACGTCAATGCCGGCGTAGCGCGGATCGGCGGCGAGATCGAAGGTGCTGCCCGGCTCCATCGCTGGGGGCGGCACATCGAAACTGCGGCGCCAGACGTGGACCTGCTCCTCGCCGTGCTGCTCGCGCGTCTCCTGCTTGTCGAGCCCGGTCAGGCCGCCATAATGCCGCTCGTTCAGGCGCCAGTCCTTGGTGACCGGGATCCACAGCCGCCCGCAGGCTTCCAGCGCCAGGTTGAGGGTCTTGATCGCGCGGGTCTGGAGCGAGGTGAAGGCACGGGTCGGGAGAATGCCCTTGTGCGCCAGCAGCTCACCCGCTGCGATGGCCTCGGCCACGCCTTTCTCGGTCAGGTCGACATCCCACCAGCCGGTGAAGCGGTTTTCGAGGTTCCACTGGCTCTGGCCATGGCGGACGAGGATCAGGGTAGGCACGTGGGGCAGCTCCGGTTGGGTCGGGAGCACGGCGGGTTAGCCCGCGTCGCCGGGTTTGGGAAGCCCGCTTTCGCCCGATTCGGAATCGATGGCGGGCGCGAGGCCCCGGGCCTGAGCCTTTCGGCGCCGCAGGTTTTCGCGCAGCTTGGCGGCGAGTCGGTCCTCACGCGAGAGCTTCTTGCTGGTCGGTTCACCCATCCCGAATGCCTTGCCGATAATCGCATCCGCGCTCAAGTAGCGAAGCGGCAGCACTGCAAAGAGGCTCTCCTGCGCATGCGCGGCTTGACATTGCGCCCCTGCACAACGATAGGCGCGCCACTTCGCGAGCGGGCTGCTGTAGCTCAGTGGTAGAGCGCACCCTTGGTAAGGGTGAGGTCGGGAGTTCAATCCTCCCCAGCAGCACCAGTTTCGGCCTTGTGGGGCGAGAATGAAACTTTGGCGTTTCGCTCGCCCCTCCGAGCGAGCGTCCTCGGTGCTGCTCCTCCACTCCACTCCGCTCCGCTACGTTCCGGGCACCTGCGGCTCGCGCGCGTGCGCTCGCGGTCGCTGCGCGACCGGTTCAGTGCATCCCTCAAAGCCATCGTCGCCCCGTGCTTGACAAGGGGCTTGGCTAACCTTCGTCCGAGGCCAATCCAAACCACTGATCCCACAGATCATCCCACGCCGGATTATCCGCCTCGATCAGATCGAACTTCCATTCCCTCCGCCATTTCTTGACCAGTTTTTCGCGGGCGATGGCGCGCTCGATCTCCTCGTGACGCTCGACATAGACGAGCCGCGTCTTGTCGAAATCCGCAACATGGCGTGAGCCCATCCCCTCTCGATGCTGGTAAACACGCGCGATCACATCCGCCGTCACACCCACATACATCCCGCCGCGATAGCGGTTCGCCATGATGTAA
>NCJP01000211.1 GCA_002278985.1 Erythrobacter sp. 34-65-8 | reverse complement strand
ATCGAACTGGCCAGTTTGCAGGAATTTGCAAAAATCACGCCGCAGTATCCGGGCGTGCGGGCGCCGCTCGATTCCATCACCAGCGAGCGCTGGATTGCCGCCTTGTCGCCGTTCCTGTCCGAGCACTTCGGGGAGCCTGCGGGGCGCTGGTCGATGCAGGCGTGGTATTCGATCGTGACCTGCGCGCCGGGCGAGCTGCTGCCGATCCAGCGCCTGCCCCATGTCGACGGGACGGACCGGCGCCAGGTGGCGATGATGCTCTATCTCCACCGCACCGGCCACGGTGGTACGGCCTTCTTCCGCCACCGCGCAACGGGATTACAGGCCCTGACCGCAGCTGACTGGCCGCGCTACAAGGCGGCGCTGGAAGGCGAAATCGCACAGCACGGCTTGCCGCCTGCGGCCTATGTTACCGACGGCGCGCCCTACTTCGAGCGGACCCATGCCAGCGAGGGGGCCTTCAACCAGGCGGTGTTCTATCGCGGCAACTTGCTCCATAGCGGGGTGATCGACAACGCCGCGCCGCTCTCGCCCGATCCGCGCACGGGGCGGCTCACCATCAACGCCTTTTTCCGCCCGCCCCATGCATAGGGCGCGCGCATGACAAGCAGGACCGAAGCAATGCAGAATCAGGGGCAGGGCGCACAGGGTATCCGCAGGCTGGTGATCGTGGGCGGGGGCACGGCCGGATGGATTGCCGCCGCCGCCTTCGCCCGCCTGCTGGGTGAGCGGCTGGCCATCACGCTGGTCGAATCCGACGCAATCGGCACGGTCGGCGTGGGCGAGGCGACGATCCCGCAGATCATCCGGCTCAATTCCATCCTCGGCTTCGACGAGCACGATTTCGTCCGGCGCACGCAGGGCACCTTCAAGCTCGGGATCGAGTTCGTCAACTGGTCCGCCCCGGGCTCGCGCTATCTCCACACTTTCGGCGATACCGGGATGAACCTCGGCAATGTCCACTTCCACCACTACTGGCGGCGGCACATGATGGCAGGCGGGGCGGAGAGCCTGTGGCACTACTCGCTGCACCAGCTGGCGGCGGATCAGAACCGCTTCGGCAAGCTGGAGCGGGTCGGCAATACGGCGATGGCGGGCCTTGCCTACGCCTACCACTTCGACGCCAGCCTCTATGCCCGCTACTTGCGCGCCTATTCCGAAAAGCTCGGCGTGACCCGGCAGGAGGGGACGATCGAAAGCGTCCAGCGCGACGGGGAAAGCGGTGATGTCACGGCCGTCACTCTGGCCGGCCGGGTCAGGGTGGAGGGGGATTTCTTCATCGACTGCTCGGGCTTCCGTTCGCTTCTGCTGGGGCAGGAACTGGGGGTGGAATATACCGACTGGTCGCACTGGCTGCCATGCGACCGGGCGATGGCAGTGCCGAGCGAACGCCTGCCCGACCTGCCGCCCTATACCCGCTCCACGGCGCGGCAGGCCGGCTGGCAATGGCGCATTCCGCTGCAGCACCGGACCGGCAATGGCCATGTCTATTGCTCCAGCTTCCTGTCTGATGACGAGGCGGCCGATACGCTGATGGCGAACCTCGATACGCCCGCGCTGGCCGACCCGCGCCCGATCCGCTTTACCACTGGGCACCGCAAGCAGTTCTGGGCACACAACGTGGTTGCGCTGGGGCTTTCAAGCGGGTTCCTCGAACCGCTGGAATCGACCAGTATCCACCTGATCCAGTCCAACGTCAGCCGTCTGATCGAGCTGTTCCCGCGCGGGCGGGTGTGCGCGGCAGACCGGGCCGAATACAACCGGCGCACGATCCACGAATTCGCCCAGATCCGCGATTTCCTGATCCTCCACTACCACCAGACCGGGCGGGATGACACGGAGTTCTGGCGCTATTGCCAGCACATGAGCGTGCCAGAATCGCTTACCCACAAGATTGCGCTGTTTGCCTCCTCGGGCCGGCTCGGGCGTGACGTCGATGACCTGTTCCGCGAGGCGAGCTGGGTCCAGGTCATGCTGGG
The DNA here is from genome assembly GCA_002278985.1 of Erythrobacter sp. 34-65-8. GTDB lineage: Bacteria > Pseudomonadota > Alphaproteobacteria > Sphingomonadales > Sphingomonadaceae > 34-65-8. The sequence continues at coordinate 1,172 of NCJP01000211.1, read as the reverse complement.
GCAGGGGGTGGTGCCGGCCGACTACAACCCGATGGCTGATCGGCTGGAGGCGGCGCAGCTCGGCCAGTTCATGGGCGACGTGCGGCGGCTGGTGGAAAAGGCCGTCAGCGGCCTGCCGACACATGCGGACTATGTGGCGGCGCATTGCAGCGCCGCGGACAGCGCCGGACCTTGACCGAGCGCGTCAGCGACCCGTCTGCGCCGCTCAGTCCAGATCGATCGCCCGCTTGCCGATGATCGAGACGCCGTAGCCGTCCAGCGCGACCAGCGAGCGGTCCGAATTGGTCAGCAGTTCCATCTCGTGGACGCCCAGCATGTTGAGGATCTGCGCACCGACGCCGTAGTCGCGCAGCTGGTCCATCGGCTCGGTCGGCTCGCCCTTCAGGCGTTTGACCTGGTCGGAGAAGAAGTCGTTGCTGGCGCGCGGGATCATCACGATTACCCCGGCCCCTTCGCGGGCGATGATTTCCATCGACTTGGCCAGGATCTGGTCCTCGCCCCGCTGCACGCCGAAGATGTCGTCGAAAATGTCGAGCGCGTGCATCCGCACCAGCGTGGGGCGGGCCGGATCGACATGCCCCTTCTTCAGCACGATCTGCTCGCTGCGGGTGGCGGTGTTGTAGAAGGCAATCGCTGTCCAGTCGCCGCCGTGGCGGCTGGTGAAGCGGGCCTCGGCGCGGATCTCGGCCATGTGGTCATGCCGCAGGCGGTAGGCGATCAGGTCACGGATGGTACCGATCTTGAGCTCGTGCTTGCGGGCGAAGGCGATCAGGTCGTCCATCCGCGCCATGGTGCCATCGTCGTTCATGATCTCGCAGATCACGCCCGAAGGGTTGAGCCCGGCGAGGCGCGAGATGTCGACGGCTGCTTCGGTATGCCCGGCGCGGACCAGCACCCCGCCGTCGCGCGCGACCAGCGGAAAGACGTGGCCGGGGGTGACGATATCGTCCGCACCTTTGGACGAATCGATCGCCACGCTGATGGTGCGCGGGCGGTCAGCGGCGGAAATCCCGGTGGTCACGCCCTCGCGCGCCTCGATGCTGGTGGTGAAGGCGGTGGCGTGGCGGGTGCGGTTGTTGCGGCTCATCGGTTCGAGGCCGAGCGAGTCGCAGCGGGCACGCGTCATGGTCAGGCAGATCAGGCCCCGCCCGTGGGTGGCCATGAAATTCACT
>NCJP01000210.1 GCA_002278985.1 Erythrobacter sp. 34-65-8 | reverse complement strand
GAGGTCGAAGGGATCGAGGACCCGGCCGAGCGGCTGGCGGGGTTCCGCGTGGCCCATGTGCTCACCGCCGCCCGCCATCCTGATGCCGACAAACTGCAGGTGCTGACGGTCGATACCGGTGACGGAGCGCCGCTGCAGGTCGTCTGCGGCGCGCCCAATGCCCGTGCCGGGATGAAGGGCGTGCTTGGCCTGCCCGGTGCTGTCGTGCCCGCCAACGGGATGGAGCTGCGCAAGAGCGCGATTCGCGGAGTCGAATCGAACGGCATGATGTGTTCGACCCGCGAACTGGAGCTGGGCGACGACCACGACGGGATCATCGAACTGCCCGCCGATGCGCCGGTCGGCACGGCCTTTGCCGAATACCACGGCACTTCGCCGGTCATCGACGTGGCGATTACGCCCAACCGGCCCGACTGCATGGGCGTGCTGGGCCTGGCCCGCGATCTGGCGGCGGCTGGTCTGGGAACGCTGAAGCCTCTGGCCGTGCCCGTGATCGATGGGGCCTTCGCCTGCCCGGTGGAAATCCGGACAGACGATCCGGAAGGCTGCCCGGCCTTTTACGGCCGTGTCATTCGCGGCGTGACCAATGGCGCCAGTCCTGACTGGATGCAGCGGCGGCTGAAAGCGGCCGGACAGCGGCCGATCTCGGCTCTGGTCGATGTGACCAACTACCTGATGCTGGCGTTCGGCCGTCCGGCCCACGTCTATGATCTGGCGAAGCTCTCGGGCGCGGTGGTCGCGCGGCGCGCCAAGGCGGGTGAGCAGGTGCTGGCGCTGAACGAGAAGACCTATACCCTCGACCAGAGCATGACCGTGATCGCTGACGGACGGCAGGTTCACGACATCGCCGGGATCATGGGCGGCGAGCATTCCGGGGTAAGCGAGGGCACGACCGACGTCCTGCTCGAAATCGCCTACTTCAACCCGGAAAGTATCGGCGTGACCGGGCGCAAGCTGGGCCTGTCCTCCGACGCGCGCACCCGGTTCGAGCGCGGGGTCGATCCGGCGTTCCTCGATGACGGGCTGGCAATCCTGACCGACCTGATCCTGGGCCTGTGCGGGGGCGAGCCGAGCGCGATCGTGCGGGCGGGCGAGCCGCCGCTGGCGCTCCGGGTGGTGGCATTCGATCCCGCGCTGACCGCCAGCCTCGGCGGAGTCAGCGTGCCCGAGGCGGAACAGCGCCGTATCCTCGACGCACTCGGTTTCAGCGTGGGCGAAGCATGGCAGGTCACCTGCCCGCCGCGCCGCCACGATATCGAAGGCCCGGCCGATCTGGTCGAGGAAGTGGTCCGCATCCACGGGCTCGACAACGTGCAGAGCGTGGCCCTGCCGCGCGCCGACGGCGTCGCCCGCCCCACCGCCACGCCGCTGCAACTGGTGGAGCGCAAGCTGCGCCGGGCCGCTGCCGCGCGCGGGCTGAACGAGGCGGTCACATGGTCCTTCCTGCCGGTGTCCGATGCTGAGCACTTTGCCGATGGCGCGCCGCTGTGGGTGCTGGAAAACCCGATCAGCGAGGACATGAAGGCCATGCGCCCCTCGCTGCTGCCGGGGCTCCTGTCGGCCGCCAAGCGCAATGCTGATCGCGGCGCGGACGGCTCGCGCCTGTTCGAAATCGGGCGGCGCTATTTCCGCAGCGCCAACGGTGCGAGCGACGAGAAACCGACCCTGGGCGTAATCCTGGCCGGTGAGAAAGTGGCGCGTGGCTGGGCGACCGGGAAAGCCGCCGCGTTCGATGCCTTCGATGCCAAGGCCGAGGCGCTCGCGCTGCTCGAAGCGGCAGGCGCGCCGGTCGAGAACCTGATGGTGCAGGGAGAAGCGGGCGGCCAGTTCCATCCCGGCCAGTCCGCCACTCTGCGGCTCGGGCCGAAGAACGTGCTGGCCCGGTTCGGCATGCTCCACCCGGCCACGCTCAAGGCGTTCGACATCGATGGCCCGGTGGCTGCGGTCGAGCTGTTCCTCGATGCCATTCCGGCGCGCAAGGGCGCAGGCTTTGCCCGCCCGGCCTATGCGCCGCCTGCCTTGCAGGCGATCACGCGCGATTTCGCCTTCCTGGTTCCGGCTGCTCTGCCAGCGGGAGACCTGTTGCGTGCAGTACGCGGAGCGGACAAGGCGGCGATTGTCGCCGCCCGGGTGTTCGACCTGTTCACCGGGCAGGGCGTTCCGGAGGGTAGGAAATCGGTCGCACTGGAGGTCACCCTCCAGCCGGGCGACAAGAGCTTCACTGACGCCGAGATCAAGGCTGTGGCCGACAAGGTGGTGGCATCGGCGGCCAAGCTGGGCGGGGAGCTGCGCGGATGAAAACGGCACTGGTAACAGGCGCAACCTCCGGCATCGGCGAAGCGACCGTCCGCACGCTGGTGGCGAGCGGCTGGCGCTGCATTGCTACCGGGCGGCGCAAGGAACGGCTCGACGCGCTGGTCGCCGAACTTGGTGCGGACAAGGTCCACCCGGCGGTGTTCGACGTGCGCGATACCGCCGCGCTCGATGCCGCGCTGGCGGCTTTGCCGGGCGAATTCGCCGGGATCGACCTGCTGGTCAACAATGCGGGCCTCGCTCAGGGGCTCTCACCCGCGCAGGACGCCAATCTCGATGACTGGCAGACCATGATCGACACCAATGTGACGGCCATGGTGATCCTCACCCGCAAGCTGCTGCCCGGCCTGATCGCGCGCAAGGGCGCGATCATCGCCATCGGTTCGGTGGCGGGGAACTACATCTATCCCGGCGGCAACGTCTATGCCGGGTCCAAGGCGTTCGCCAACCACTTCACCTTGGCGCTGCGGGCCGACCTTCATGGCACCGGCGTTCGTGTCACCTCGATCGAGCCCGGCATGGTTGAGACCGAGTTCACCCTGGTGCGGACTGGCAGCCAGAAGGCATCCGACGATCTCTACGCCGGCGTCCACCCCATGACCGGGCAGGACATCGCCGACACGATCCGCTGGATCGCCGAACTGCCCCCGCACCTCAACATCAACCGCATCGAGCTGATGCCGGTCAACCAGGATTTCGCCGGCTTCCGCGTCGCGCGCACGCAACCATGACGTCCAGCACTCGCCGCACCTTCGCGATCATCTCGCACCCTGACGCGGGCAAGACCACGCTCACTGAAAAGCTGCTGCTGCAAGGCGGCGCGATCCATCTTGCGGGCGAGGTCAAGGCGCGCGGGGCGGCGCGGCGGGCGCGCAGCGACTGG
>NCJP01000021.1 GCA_002278985.1 Erythrobacter sp. 34-65-8 | reverse complement strand
ATCGGTTGCATGGACCACCACCGCCTTGCCCCGCCCGGTGCGGCTGGCGAGCGAGCCTGCGCCCAGCGCCATCTGGCTCATCAGCCACCCTCCGAACACCCCGCCATAGGGGTTGAGGTCGGTCGGCATGGCCGTGACGCGGATTTGGGGGGAACGGTGAGTCAAAACAAATCCAAAAATTGACTGACGATCCAACCGAATGCGAAAGCTATTACAATTACTAACGCGACATAATACATACCGATAAGACCATACTTTATTGCCCTTTTTTGCGTCTCTATCGAATACAGGTTAAACTTACCGCCAATCTTTTTCGGCTCTCTATACATCAAGCCCGAGCGCCCAATGGACGAATATGTAAAAACTATCTTTTCATTAGACGGAAAACTCTCGATTTCCAGCAACGTTCCACCCTCCTCGCATCGGATAGATATCGCAGACTTAGCTAATGCGGTGGTCTTTAACACCTGCATTTGAACGCAAGGCATTTCGCTTTCAAATATTATCTTAAAATTTTCAACATCTGCTTGGGAATCATTGCGCAGTTCTATCGACCCTATCTCTATTTCAGTTTTAGGATAACTCTTGCCATGCGCAATTCTACCTTCTTCGACAGTAAAATAATCCTTAAATCCATACGAGATAAACCCAATACGGGGCCGATAAACGTACACCCCATATGCTATCAAAGCGGGAATCAGTAGGCCTGCCAGCGTGAGCAGCAGTTCCTTCACACCACCAGCCCCATCGGGTTCTCCACCAGCTGCTGGAATGCCTGCATCAGTGCAGCCCCATCCGCGCCGTCAATCGCGCGGTGGTCGAACGAGCCGGTCGCGCTCATCACGGTGGCGACGCCGAGTTCGCCGTCGATCACCCACGGGCGCTGCTCGCCTGCGCCGACCGCGAGGATCATCGCCTGCGGCGGATTGATCACCGCGTCGAACTGCTTGGTGCCGAACATGCCGAGGTTGGAGAGGCTGGCGGTGCCGCCCTGGTATTCGTGCGGCTGGAGCTTGCCGTCCTTGGCCTTGCCCGCCAGTTCCTTCATTTCGGTGCTGATCTGGGCCAGCCCCTTGCGGCCCGCGTCGCGGATGATCGGGGTGATCAGGCCGCTGGGCGCGGCGACCGCGACGGAGATATCCTGCCGCGAATAGCTGAACAGCTCGTCGCCCTGGAAGCTGACATTGCACTTGGGCACCCGGGCCAGCGCGCGGGCGAGCGCCTTGATCAGCAGGTCGTTGACCGACAGCTTGACCCCGTCCGGCTCCAGCGACGCGTTGAGCTGGCTGCGCAGCTTGAGCAGCGCATCAAGGCGCACGTCCACGGTGAGGTAGATATGCGGGATGGTCTGCTTGGCTTCGGTCAGGCGGCGCGCGATGACCTTGCGCACGTTGTTGAGCTTCTGCGCTTCGTAAGGCGCATCGAGATCGCCGCCGAGCTGCGCCACCTTTACAGGCGCGGGAGTGCTTGCGGAGGCTGGGGCCGCAGTCGACTGCGCGCTAACGCCTGAGGTCCCCGCCTGCGCGGGGACACGCACGGCTTCGGCCAGGTCCGCCTTGACGATCCGGCCATTGGGGCCGCTGCCCTTGAGCGTGGAGAGGTCGATCCCCTCCTGCGCCGCAATCCGCTTGGCGAGGGGGGAGGCGATGACTCTTGCTCCATCTGAGTGAGCCCCTGCCGAGGCGGGGGCCGCAGTCGGTTGCGCGCTGACGCCTGAGGCCGCCGCCTGCGCGGGGGCTCCCGATGACGAGGCAGGCGCGCCCTCGACATCTTCCTTGGTGATCTTGCCGCCAGGGCCGGTGCCGGTGATCGAGGCAAGGTCCACGCCCTTCTCTTCCGCCAGCTTGCGCGCCGAGGGTGTGGCGGCGGGGCCGGCCGAAGCAGGAGCTGCGGCCGGAGCAGGCGCAGCAACCTCGCTCGGTGCGGCGGAACTATCCTGGCCCTCGCCGGCCAGCAGCGCGATCACCGTGCCGACCTTCACGCCCTCGGTGCCTTCCGGCACTTCGATCTTCGTGATCACGCCTTCGTCGACCGCCTCGAACTCCATCGTCGCCTTGTCGGTCTCGATCTCGGCCATGATGTCGCCGGAGCGGACCGTGTCGCCTTCCTTGACCAGCCAGCGGGCCAGGGTGCCCTCTTCCATGGTCGGCGAAAGGGCGGGCATCTTGATCGGTGTCGGCATGATGGTGGCAGAGTCCCTCTGTCTTACGTAGCGTCATTCTCTGGCCAATCCGGCGGCCAAGGGCAAGGTTCTTGCGCCGAATACGATTTCAGCGGATAGCGGGCCGGGGATAAGGGATTTTCCGGGGGACTTACGAAAAGCCGATGCGCGTCTACCTCGTAATTCTGGATGAAACCGACGAAGGGCGCAAGGCGCTGCACTTCGCCAGCCGGCGCGCTGCGGCGAGCGGCGGGGCGGTCCATATCCTCGCGCTGGTGCAGCCGCAGAGCTTCAACGCCTTCGGCGCTGTGCAGGCCACGATCGAGCAGGAAGCGCGTGACCGCGCCGAAGTTCTGGCGAGCGCGGCAGCGGGCAACCTGTTCTCCGAAAGCGGCAAGATGCCGACCATCTCGGTGCGGGTGGGCGAAGGGCAGGCGGTGATCAAGGCCTACCTGGCTGACCATCCCGAAGTGGCCGCGCTGGTGCTGGGCGCCGCGCCCGATGGCACGCCGGGCCCGCTGGTGACGCACTTCTCCGCCCATTCGGGTACTCTGCCCTGCCCGCTCTATGTCGTGCCCGGCACGCTGAGCGACGCCGATCTGGAGCGGCTGGCCTAGCGCTTCTTGCCCTGGTGGCGGATATTGCCGGGGCGGCCCCGTTTTCCCACCGGCGGCTTGCCCGACGGCGGCCTGCCGCTGGGCCCGCCAGCGGGCCTGCCACCGGGCCTGCCTCTGGGCTTGGCCGCGATCCGTTCCCCGCGCGGTTCGATCCGGCCTTCGCTGTCGGGCAGCTCGAACTTGAGCGCGCCGGTCAGCGGGTTGGCTTCGCCCAGTCGCAGCTTGAGCCGGTCGCCCACCGCGTAGCGGGTCCCGCTGTCCGCGCCAACCAGCATCCGCGCCGCCTCGTCATAGCGGTAATACTCGTTGCCCAGCGTCGTGACCGGGACCAGCCCGTCGCCGCCCAGCGCCTCGATCGTGGCGAAGAAGCCGAAGCTCTGCACCCCGGTGATGCGGGTGTCGAACACCTCGCCCACACGCCCGGCCAGCCAGGCGGCGACATAGCGGTCAATCGTATCGCGCTCGGCCTCCATCGCGCGGCGTTCAGCGGCGCTGATCGCTTCGGAGACCTTGGACAGGTCCTCCCGGTCACGGTCCGACAGGCCGGTCGACTCAGGGATCGGTGGTTTCGGCTTCGGCTGCTCCAACTTGAAGGCATCGACCAGCGCGCGGTGGACCAAAAGGTCGGCATAGCGGCGGATCGGCGAAGTGAAGTGCGCGTAACTCGCCAGCGCCAGCCCGAAGTGCCCGGCATTGGCGGGGCCGTAATAGGCCTGGGTCTGGCTGCGCAGGACGGCTTCCATCACCTGCGCCTTTTCCGCCTCGTCGGTCACGTCCTTGAGCATGCGGTTGAACAGCCCCGGCGTGATCACCTGCCCCAGCGCCATCGAATGGCCGAAGGTCTTGAGGTAATCGCGCAAGGCGACCAGCTTCTCCCGCCCCGGCGTCTCGTGGATCCGGTAGACGACCGGCGCGGTCTTGCTTTCCAGCGCCTTGGCCGCCGCGACGTTGGCCGCGATCATGAAATCCTCGACCACCCGGTGCGCATCGAGCCGCTCGCGCACCGCGACGGAATCGATCCGGCCCTGCTCGTCCAGCACCACGCGCCGCTCTGGCAGTTCCAGCTCCAGCGGATCGCGCGCGGCCCGGTCAGCAGCGAGCAGCTTCCACGCGCCCCACAGGTTCGTGAGGTGTTCGGGTGCCTCGCCCGCATCGACCTGCGCCTGCGCATCCTCGTAGGCGATGTTGCCGGCAATCCGCACCAGTGCGCGGGTGAAGCGGAACTTGGTCACCTTGCCTTCCGGCGAAATGCGCAGGTGGCAGGCCATCGCCGCGCGGTCCTCGCCCTGCTTCAGCGAGCAGACGTCGGCGCTGAGCACTTCAGGCAGCATCGGCACCACCCGGTCAGGGAAATAGACCGAGTTGCCGCGCTTCCTCGCCTCGCGGTCGATCGCGCTGCCGGGGCGGACGTAGAAGCTGACATCGGCGATGGCGACAATCGCGCGGTAACCGCCTTCGCCATCGGGCTCGGCCCAGATCGCGTCATCGTGGTCACGCGCGTCGGCGGGATCGATGGCGACGATCGGCAGCCCGCGCAGGTCTTCGCGGGTCTCGGCGCTGAGCGACAGTTTCGCGGCCAGCGCGGCTTCTTCCAGCGTGCCTTCGGGCCAGACATGCGGGATGCCGTGCTTGGCAATGGCGATCAGGCTGAAGCTCTTCGGGAGGAGCGGGTCGCCCAGCACCTCGACCACCTTGACCCCCGCGCGGGGGCTGCGGCCGGCCGGTTCGGCCATGACGAGCTGGCCTTCTTCCGCTCCGCCAAGGTCCGCAATCGGGCTCGACTGGCGCACCCGCTTGTCGACCGGCGCGAGCCAGCCCTTGCCGGTCCGGTCGATCTCGACCACGCCCATCAGCCCTTCGGTCCGGGCGGGCAGCTTCTTCATCGGGTGGGCGATCCAGCCCTTGCCCGCTTCCTCCGTGCGCGCCAGCACCCGATCACCCACCTTGAGCGCGGCGATCCGCCCCGGCCCTTTGCGCTGCTCGATCACCCGCAGGCGCGGCGGCGGCACGGCATCTTCCGGGGTCCAGGCATCGGGAATGGCGAATGCCTCGCCATCGTCGATTTCGAGCACGCGCAGCACGGTGACCTTGGGCACCCCGCCCATGCGGTGATAGGCGGTTTTCTTGCCGTCGATCAGGCCTTCCTCGGCCATGTCCTTGAGCAGCTTCTTGAGCGCGATCTTCTCCTGCCCCTTGAGGCCGAACGCCTTGGCGATCTCGCGCTTGCCGACGACACCGTCGGCAGTCTGGATGAACTGGAGCACCTGGTCCGTGGTGGGGATGCCGGGTGCGGGTCTGCTAGCTGGGCGTTTCGCCATCGTTTCTGCCTATGCGTCCCGTGCGCTGGTGTCGAGCGGTCAAACGCGCGAAGCACCGCTTCGTTTCGCCCGCCAGCAGAGCGAAAGCGGAAGGTTTCCGTTGCGTCAGGAAGCAGGCGCGGCAGGAATGGGTGCAAAGGCCCCGGCCGGCACACCGCTGGAAACAGGACTGCACAGGTCGTCAGCGGAACAGGCGCTGACGCCGAAGATCCAGTCGTCACCCCGCACCCCGGCAAGGATCGCGGCATAGTGCGGCGCCGGGCCGGCGTCGTCGGCACCCACAGCCGGGATGCGCATGACCGGTTCAGGCCACCAGGCCGGCTCATCCGTGCGCCGCTGCCAGATGACATAGGTCTGCGCTCCGGCGACGGCATCCCACGACACTTCGGTGTCGGTACTCACCGCTGCTGCCACCTTGACGGCGGGCGGCATGGGTGTGCGGGTGAGCCGGGCCAGCGCGCGGACATTGAGCTGGGTCACCTTGGCGAGATAGTCAAAGTCCATCTCGTCCACGGTGTCGCCATAGGTCACACCGTCTTCATCGCGCAGATCCTGGTGCTGGTGGTCATAGTCCTCCACCGCCACCGAGAAACGGATTGCGGGATAACCCTTTTCGAGGAAGGGGATCTGGTCCCCACCCCGCCCCATCCGGTCGGTCCGCCAGATCTGGCGCACATCGAGACCGGACGGAAACTCCCCGGCCAACCCGTCGAGCCAGCGCGACAGGTTGCGCCCGGGGCTGTCGTTCTCGCCCCCGTTGCGGCGCTGGTCGGCGCGCAGGGCGTCGGTCAGGTCGGCGCGCGGCCCTTCGGAAAAGACGCGCACGTGCACCGGGTCGCAATAGCCATCGGACCCGCAGGAATTGCCCACGATATCGTTGTTGAGCACGGCCTTGACCTGCCAGCCCTGCTCCGCGGCATAATCCGCCAGCAGGCGGCCGCCATGCAGCCCCTGCTCCTCGCCGGAAAGCAACGCATAGACGATCGTGGTCGGGTGCTTCTGGCGGGACAGCGCGCGCGCAGCCTCGATCACCAGCGCCGTGCCGGACCCGTCATCGTTGGCACCGGGCGCATCGCTGGTGAAATCCATCACATCGGTAACACGGCTGTCGATATGGCCCTGGACGATCACCACTTCGTTGGGCCGCTCTGTGCCGCGCTGGATTGCCACCACGTTGCGCAAGCGGGTCGGCTGCGGGATGCGGGCCCCCTCTACCATGCGTTCCGGCACGACCACTTCAAGGCAACCCCCGCATTGCGCCGAAATGCCCTGGAAGGTCGCTTCGCCCCACCGGATCGACGCGCCGATCCCGCGCGTGGGATGGTCCTGTTCCGACAGGGTATGCCGGGTGCCGAATGCAACCAGCCGCTCGACATCGGCGCGCAGACGCTCAGCCGAGACGGTTGCGGCGGGATCGTCCTGCGCGGCGGCAGGCGCGGCCAGAGCTGCAAGGGCGGTGAACGGGAGAAAGAAATGTTTCATTCCCCCTTGGTGCCGCCTCGCAGACCGAAACTCAATAGGCGCGTGCCACGAGAATTCTCTCCACTGCCGGATCGCCCGTAAACAGGCAGGCCCCGTCAGCCGGAAGCGCACCCCTGGGCACGTTCCGGACCGTCAGCTTCAGAGCCTTGAGGCGCTCGACCACGGCATCCAGGGCTGCGCCGGTCGGCTTCGACCACTGCACTTCGACCCAGCCGGGATATTTGCCCGAATTCTCGAAGTGGTCCGCCAGGGCATCCATGGTCGTCACATCGCGGCGGATGTTGCTGTCACGCCGCAAGCGGGCCTGCTCGAACAGGATATGCTGGATATTCTCCAGCACGGCGCCGATCCCGCTGGCGCATTCCTCGCGGGAAGGTGCGGTGAAGGCCGGCTTGCCGGTCGCTTCGTCCCACAGGGCGTCGCGGCGCAACTGGCTGACCACCCCGTTATCCATGTCCCGTCCGCCGACCTCGATGACAACCGGCGCACCCTTGCGCACCCAGTCCCACCGCTTGGCCGCCGCCTTGCCGGGCTTGACGTCCAGCAGCACGCGAACCTTTTCGCCCAGTGCAGACTGCGCGGCGATGGAGGCGCGCAACTGCTCGCAATAGGCGATCAGCTCGGCATCTTCAGGCTTGTCGCGCAGCATCGGCAGGATGATCACCTGCCACGGCGCGATGGCAGGCGGCACGCGCAGCCCGTCATCATCGCCGTGGGTCATGATGATCCCGCCGATCAGGCGGGTGGACACGCCCCAGCTGGTGGTGTGGCACAGCGTCTGCTGGCCTTCCCGGTCCTGGTACTTGATCCCCGCCGCATGGGCGAAGTTGGTGCCCAGGTAATGGCTGGTGCCGGCCTGCAGCGCCTTGCCATCCTGCATCATCGCCTCGATCGACCAGGTCTCGACCGCGCCGGGGAAGCGCTCGTTCTCCGGCTTTTCCCCCGCGATGACCGGCAGGGCCAGGTCTTCCTCGGCGCAGGCGCGGTACATTTCCAGCGCGCGGTGGGTTTCTTCCAGCGCGCCCTCACGGTCTTCGTGGGCGGTATGCCCTTCCTGCCACAGGAACTCGGTCGTGCGCAGGAACATCCGCGTGCGCATTTCCCAGCGGACCACGTTGGCCCACTGGTTGGTCAGCAGCGGCAGATCACGCCACGACTGGACCCAGCGCGCCATGGCATCGCCGATAATCGTTTCGGATGTGGGGCGCACCACCAGCGGCTCTTCCAGTCTGGCTTCGGGATCGGGGATCAGCCCGCCCTTGCCATCGGAAATCAGCCGGTGGTGGGTGACAACCGCCATTTCCTTGGCGAAGCCTTCGACATGAGCCGCCTCGCGCTCGAAATTGGCGAGCGGGATAAACAGCGGGAAGTAGCAGTTCTGCACGCCCGCCGCCTTGATCCGGTCATCCATCAGGCGCTGGATGCGTTCCCAGATACCGTAGCCCCAGGGCTTGATCACCATGCAACCGCGCACCCCCGATTCCTCGGCAAGGTCGGCGGCGGAGATGACCTCCTGATACCATTGGGCAAAGTCATCGGCGCGCTTGCTGGTCAGCGCATGGCGGATCTGGGACACTGGCGGGTTTTCCGTACGATAAGAAGGAGAGTTACTTGCTCAGCTCGTCGAGCTTTTTCTGCATCGCGGCCATCTGTTCGCGCAGGGCGGCGATCTCGTCATCCTGGGCCGGCTTCTGCCCGGCGAGCGGCTCTTGCGGGCGCTGCCGGGAGTTGGGCAGGAAGGCTTCGCCCATGGCCTTCATCATGGCCATGTTGGTTTCGGCGATCTTGGCCAGCGGGTTGTTGGCCAGACCTTCGCGGAACGCGCCTTGCAGTTCCTCGCGGTTCTTGCGGAAGTTGGCCATGCTGGCCTCAAGGTAGCTCGGCATCAGCGACTGCATCGAATTGCCGTACATCGAGATCAGATCACGCAGGAAGCTGACCGGCAGCATCTGGGTGCCGCTGGCCTCTTCATCCATGATGATCTGGGTCAGGATCGAATGGGTAATGTCCTCGCCCGTCTTGGCGTCGACGACCTGGAAATCGACCCCTTCGCGGGTCATGCGGGCGAGATCGTCCAGCGTGATGTAGCTGGAGGTACCCGTGTTGTAGAGCCGACGGTTGGCGTATTTCTTGATGATGATCGGATCGCCGGGCTTGGTATCGCGCTTGGACATGGGGGAGGCTTTCGGGAATGCTGCAATGCGTTGTGCACATTAGCAGGCGCAGCATGTGCAGCGCAACATCGGCACAGAATAAACTAGCGGGCGAACCGTTTGCCGAGAACCGTGAGGAGTTCGTATTGTGAAAGGTCGGAGGCGGCCGATGCTTGCGGCAGATCGTACGGGACATCGAGCCAGTCCCCTTCGCACAAGCGCGGCGCGGCGGTGGCGTCAACCACCACCATGTCCATTGAGACCCGCCCCAGCAGCGGCAGAGTGGCCCCCTGAAGGGCAAGTCCGCCCTTCCCGCCCCAGCACCGCAGAAACCCGTCTGCATAGCCCAGCGAGACGACTGCTACGGGCATCGGCCGGTCCGCCACGAAGGTCGCGTTGTAGCCGACGCTGTCACCCGCCGAGAGCTGCCGTCGCTGGATCACAGCCGCCTGCGGGAATGCGACCTGCCGGATGTGCCCTGCCAGCGCGCCGGAGGGCACGCCGCCGTAGAGCGACAAGCCCGGCCTGGTCAGGTCGAAATGGTAATCGCTGCCCAGGGCAATGCCCGCACTGTTGGCCATGCTGCGCGCCCTTGCCGGGACAAGCGCGGCAGCCGCCCGGAAGTGCACCAGCTGGCGGGCATTCATCGGGCTGTCCTCATCGGCGCAGGCGAGGTGTGACATCAGGGTGCCAACCTTGAGCGCCGCGATCGCGGGGTCTCCCAGATCGCTGGTGGAAACGCCCAGCCGGTTGATCCCGGTATCGACCATCAGGTCGCACTCCCCGCCACCGGCAGAGGCCCACATCTGAGCCTGATGGATGCTGTTGATGACCGGCCTCAACCCCACGGCTGCCGCATATTCGGCTTCCTGCGCAGTGACGGGACCGTGGAGCACCGACACCTGGTGCGGCGGCACATGGCGCAGGACCGCCGGTGCTTCAGACCAGTGAGCGATGAAGTAACGCTCCACCCCCGCATCGCGCAAGGCCGGCACGCATTGGTCAACCCCGAGGCCGTAGCAATCAGCCTTGACCGCCGCCCCTGCCTGGGCGCGCCCCGACATCCGGTCCAGCGCCCGCCAGTTGGCCGCCAGCGCCTCTGTGTCCAGGCGGAGCCGCAGCGTTGGCGCAGGCTGCTCAGGCATCGTCGGCAAAGTCACGCGGCGGTCCGTCCGGAATGCCCCACCACGCCACCAAGAGGCCGAACGCGACCACCGCCCACGTGTACCACAGGCCGGAATAGATATCCCCGGTGCTCGCCACGATCACGCCCGCGATCAGCGGCAGGAACCCGCCAAGATAGCCGGCGCCGATGTGGTAGGGGATAGACATCGAGCTGTAGCGGATGGTGGGCGGGAACATCTCTGACAGGAGGGCCGCCACCGAGCCGTAGGTCAGTGCCGACAGCATCCCCAGTCCCAGCAGGATGACGACAATGCCGGCTATTGCTGCGGCGGATGGCCGCTGCTTGGAGAAGTCGAAGCCGTACTCTCCCAGCGCCGCCCGGATGCCGTCGCGTCGGGCCGCGCCGTCGTCGAACCATTCGGGCGGGAGGGCGATGGTGTTACCGCCCGCCGCCAGCGAAAGCGTGGCTCCCTCGGTCAGGGTATAGGGGACACCGGCAGCGGTCAGCACTTCCAGCACCTTGCCGCAGTCGGTCTGTTCGCGGTCAAACATGTCGGCGAAAGGATCGGTCACGCATTGCGGCCCGGCGACGGTGATCGGCATCCGCTCGGCGGCACGCTCGATCCCGGGATTTGCCAGGGAGCCCAGCCCCCAGAAGGCCGGGAACAGCAAGAGCAGCGTCAGCACCGCGCCGATGATGATCGGCTTCTTGCGCCCCACCTTGTCGGACCATCTGCCAACCACGAGATAGAACGTCATCACGATCAACCCGGAGACGAACAGGATCAGTTCAACCGTCAGGTCATCGACATGCATCGGCCCGCGCAGGAAGCTCATGCCGGAGAAGAACGCGGTGTACCAGATCGTCGTCAGGATGCCGGTGATGCCGAACAGGGCGACGAAGATGCGCTTCTTGTTGCCGGGATAGGTGAAGCTTTCGACGAAGGGATTGCCCGAAATCTTCCCTTCTGCCTTCATCGCCTGGAACACCGGGCTTTCGGAGAGTTTGAGCCGCATCCACAGCGAAATGCCAAGCAGGATGATCGACAGCAGGAACGGCACGCGCCATCCCCAGGCGTTGAAATCGTCCTCGGGGATCAGGAACCGGCAGGCCAGCACCACGGCAATCGAAAGCACGAACCCGCCCGCCACACTCGCCTGGATGAAGCTGGTGTAATAGCCGCGCTTTTCCGGTGGCGAATGTTCCGCCACGTAAATCGCCGCGCCGCCGTATTCGCCGCCCAGCGCAAGGCCTTGCAGGATACGCAGGAAGATCACGATGATAGGTGCGGCAATCCCGATGGTATCGACCGTGGGAATCATGCCGACCCCGGCGGTGGCTATCCCCATCAGGGTGACGGTGACGAGGAAGGTGTACTTGCGCCCCAGCTTGTCACCCAGGTAGCCGAACAGGATTGCGCCAATCGGCCGGAAGGCGAACCCGACCGCGAAGGTCGACCAGACCAGCAGCAGGCCCAGCGTTTCGTTGTCGGTCTCGTAGAAGGCATCCTTCAGGATGTAGGCCAGCGTGCCGTAGATGAAGAAGTCATACCATTCGAAAATGGTGCCGGCTGAACTCGCGCCGATGACCAGGCGAATTTCCTTGTCGCTCGGCTCTCTCAAAGCGGCAGATCCCGGCTCAGCCATAGTGTGCAGACTCCCCTCTGTGCAGGGCCTGCCTCTAACCCGCAGGAACGGCCTTGCCTAGCGCCTGCTGAGCCGCCTTCCACGGCAGCAGGATCGCCCCGTGGCGCGCCGGAAAGGCCCGCGCGCCCGACAGCAGGTCAAGCCCCGGCCAGTCAGGCAAGGCGCCATCCTGTTCGAGCCATCCGGCCAGCTGGTCGAGGGTGCGTTCAATCTCCACTATTCCGGTTCCGGCGGCAGAGCGGGCAAACAGCGCCGCTGCGGCCTGGCCGATGGCGCAGGCGCGCACCTGCATGCCGACGTGTTCGATCAGACCGCTACCATCGGGGAGGAGGCTGACCTCGACCGCACTGCCGCACGTGCGCGAGCGCGCTTCCCCGTGCAGCGCGGGCGCAGGCAGAGTGGGATAGCTCGCCAGACTGACTGCGAGTGCGAGGATATCCGGCGTGTAAAGCTTTGCGGCAGAGGTGGCTGGCATCAGTTCCCGGCAGCAGCCTGTGCCGCCGCTGCCGGCTGCTGGCGCGGCGATGCCGGGCGATGCGCCGCCGGCGGTGGTGGGGTCGGCGGGCGGGGCCTTCGTGCTGGCCGACAGCGCCGAAGGGGCTTTCCGTCGCGTCGGTCTGGCCCTCGGACGCATCGACGGCGTG
>NCJP01000209.1 GCA_002278985.1 Erythrobacter sp. 34-65-8 | reverse complement strand
GGACATCGCGTTGGGTATGGGCCGGATATGCGCCCGGCCCCGGGGGCGGGTGGTGGCAAGGGGCTAGACGGGGTTCCGAAAAAAGGTTATAAAACAGAATAATAGAACAATTGTACTTGCTTGACGGGGTGTCAAGTTCGTCAAGCAGGTGCCAAGTGGTCAGGCCCCGTGCTTCCGGGAGAGTTCCCGCATTGCATCATCGAGCCCATCCAGCGTCAGCGGATACATCCGGTCACCCACCAGCTGCTTGATCAGCTTGGTGCTCTGCGAATAGCTCCACTGCTTTTCCGGCACGGGATTGAGCCACACGGTCGCGGGGTAGGTATCAGTCACGCGCTTGAGCCAGATCGCGCCGGCTTCGTCGTTCATGTGCTCAACGCTGCCGCCCGGATGGGTGATCTCGTAGGGGCTCATCGCCGCATCGCCGACGAACACGATCTTGTAGTCGTGCCCGAACTTGTGGAGCACGTCCCAGGTCTTGGTCCGTTCCTGCCAGCGGCGCTTGTTGTCCTTCCACACGCCTTCATACAGGCAGTTGTGGAAGTAGAAGAATTCGAGGTTCTTGAACTCCGCCGTGGCGGCGCTGAACAGCTCCTCCACCAGCTTGATGAACGGGTCCATCGATCCGCCGACATCGAGGAACAGCAGCAGTTTCACCGCATTGCGCCGCTCGGGCCGCATCCTGATGTCGAGCCAGCCCTGCCGTGCGGTGCCGTCAATCGTGGCGGGAATGTCGAGCTCGTCCGCCGCGCCTTCGCGGGCGAACTTGCGCAGCCGGCGCAGCGCCATCTTGATGTTGCGGGTGCCCAGTTCCTTGGTGTTGTCGAGGTTCTGGAACTCGCGCTTTTCCCACACCTTGATCGCGCGCTTGTGCTTGCTTTCGCCGCCGATCCGCACGCCTTCCGGGTTGTAGCCGGAATTGCCGAACGGGCTGGTGCCGCCGGTGCCGATCCACTTGTTGCCGCCCTGGTGGCGCTTCTGCTGTTCCTCGAGCCGCTTCTTGAGCGTCTCCATGATCTCGTCCCAGTCACCCAGGGCCTTGATCTTTTCCATCTCTTCCGGGGTGAGGAACTTCTCCGCCACCGCTTTCAGCCAGTCCTCCGGGATATCGACCGGGTTCTGGCCGTAATCGGTCAGCAGGCCCTTGAAGACCTTGTTGAACACCTGATCGAACCGGTCGAGCAGGCCCTCATCCTTCACGAAGGTCGCGCGGCTGAGGTAGTAGAACGCCTCCGGCGTCTGCTCGATCACGTCCTTGTCGAGCGCCTCCAGCAGGGTGAGGTGCTCCTTGAAACTGGCCCCGATGCCGGCAGCCCTGAGCTCGTCGATGAAGTTGAAGAACATGGGCCACCTTTGCCGCACCGGCGGCCCCGCGCCAAGTGCGTAATTTGGGCAGGCCAGCCAGCCGCTTTAAGTGCTTGCTAACCATGCCCGGTTAGACCCTCCCGCATCACCCGAGGGGCACACGCGCATGAAGCATCTGGTAATCGACAGCGAAGGCAGCGAAGCGATCAGCCGCATCTCCGAAAAATGCGGCGAGGTGACCGTTGGCTGCACTGACGTTGCCGGGATTGTGCAGGCGGTGATCACCTCCTCCGAACGGTTGCGGGCCGAGCACAACGCCCTGCGCGGCACGGTTGAGGCGCTGGAAATGGACCAGCGCAAGGTTTCAGACGCCAGCGACGAGGCACGGCAATTGTCGGAGCGCGCGATTGACCGGCTGTCACAGGGAACGGACCTCATTCATTCCTCGCTCGGCCAGATTACCGGCCTGCTCGAGCTGGTCGAGACGCTGACCCAGCACGTGACCGGTTTTGCTGCCGCCATGGAGCAGGTCCGCACCTGCTCGCAGGACATCGAACAGATTGCCGAGACAACCAACATCCTCGCCCTCAACGCCACCATCGAGGCAATGCGAGCAGGCGAGGCGGGCCGGACGTTCGCCGTGGTCGCCAATGAGGTGAAGGGCCTTGCTGCCGACACCCGCAAGGCAACCATCGAGATCACCCGCACCATCGACGCCCTGGGTCTGGAAGCCCAGCAGGTGATCGAGCGGATCGAAAGCGGCGCGCGCGCCAGCGGGGAGGCCAAGAGCTCGGTCGCACGGATAGAGGAAACCATTACCGGAGTGGCCCAACTGGTGGAGGAAGTCGACCGCCAGAACGACCAGATCGCCCGCGCCACCGGCACCATCAGCGGCCATGTCCACGCAGTGCAGGACGTGCTGCACAGCTTCGATGCCGCCGCGCTGGAGAATGAGGGCAAGCTTCAGGTCGCCAACCGCCGGATGGAGGCGCTTGAGCTGACCGCCAGCGAAATGTTCGACGGCATCGTCAAGGCTGGCCTCTCGCCTGAGGATAGCCTGGTGGTGGAGCGCGCGCTCCAGCACGCCCGCAACCTTGCCGATGTGGCGGAGCGGGCGATTGCGGCCGGAACGCTGACGATGGAGGCCCTGTTCGACCAGGATTACCGCCTGGTTCCCGGCAGCAATCCGCCGCGCTATCGCACCCGCCTGTCAGACTGGGCAGACGCCCACTGGCGCCCGGTCATCGACGCGGTGGTGGCCGAGGGCGGGGCAGTCAGGATGTGTTCGCCGGCCGACATGAAAGGCTTCCTGCCGACCCACGTCACTGACCGCTCCCGCGCGCCGACCGGGGATATCGCCCACGACACTAAGTATTGCCGCAACGGCCGCATCCTGCTCGACCCGATTGACCGGAAGGCCAAGCAGAGCACCGCGCCCTACATGATGGCGGTGTACCGGCAGGAAGGCGACGGCCAGTCGTACGAGATCGTCCGCAACGTCTATGTGCCGCTGGTGATCAACGGCCGCCGCTGGGGCGATTCGGAACTGGCCTACAGCTTCGACGGAAGCTGACCCCGCGCCCGGCTAGGGATTGCGCCGCGCCATGAAGGCGAGGCGTTCGAACAGCATTACGTCCTGTTCGTTCTTGAGCAGCGCGCCATGCAGCGGCGGGATCGCCTTGGTCGGATCCTGGTTCTGCAGGACATCCAGAGGCATGTCTTCATTCAGCAGCAGCTTGAGCCAGTCCAGCAATTCGCTGGTGGAGGGCTTCTTCTTCAGGCCAGGCACGTCGCGCAGGTCGTAGAAGATATCCATCGCCTTGCTCACGAGCGTCTTCTGGATGCCGGGGAAGTGGACCTCGATGATCTCGCGCATCGTCTCCCGGTCAGGGAACTTGATGTAGTGGAAGAAACAGCGGCGCAGGAATGC
>NCJP01000208.1:3274-5635 GCA_002278985.1 Erythrobacter sp. 34-65-8 | reverse complement strand
AGATTTTGCACCTCTGGGTGATCGATGCACAGAATCGCCGCGCCGTAGAACGGCACGTTGTGGATGAACTCGACAAAGGCGCGCCGCACCCCGTCAAAATCGCCGTAGTGATCGAGATGCTCGGGATCGATATTGGTGACGACCGCAATGGTGCCGTCGAGCCGGAGAAAGCTGCCATCGCTCTCGTCGGCTTCGACCACCATCCAGTCACTATCGCCCAGCCGCGCATTGGAGCCGTACTGTTCGATGATCCCGCCGTTGATCACGGTTGGATCGATCCCGCCAGCGTCGAGCAGGGCGGCGATCATGCTGGTGGTGGTGGTCTTGCCGTGGGTCCCGGCAATCGCAACCGTGCTCTTGAGGTGCATCAGCTCGGCGAGCATTTCCGCGCGACGGACCACGGGGATGCGGTTTTCCAGCGCGGCGGCGACTTCGGGATTGGTGCGCCGCACGGCAGTGGAGGTGACCACCACCGCCACCCCGTCGACGTTTTCAGCCGCGTGGCCGACCATGACACTGATCCCGCGCGCGCGCAGGCGCTGGACGCTCGGCCCTTCGGCCAGGTCAGATCCTTGCACGGTGTAGCCCAGGTTGTGCATCACCTCGGCAATGCCGGACATGCCGATCCCGCCAATGCCGACGAAATGGATCGTGCCGATATCGGTGGAAACGCCCTTCATCGTGCATCGTCCCTGGCAAGTGCCTCTTTCGATGAGGACGGGCGCGCCTCGCCGCCCATTCGGATCACGTCCATCAGCACATCGCCGCCGAAACTCTCTAGCAGGTCAGCCAGGTCTTCCACCGCACGCGGACGGCCGCAATTCCAGGCGGCGTGGGCGGCGGTGGCGAGCGTCTCGGGCCGCTGTGCGAGCACCTGGATCTGCTTGGCCAGTTCCTTGCCTGTGAAATTGGCCTGCCGGATCATCCGCGCACCGCCTGCCCTGGTCAGCTCGCGGGTGTTGGCAGCCTGATGGTCGTCGGTGGCAATCGGCAAGGGGACGAGGATGGCCGGGCGACCGACAGCGGTCAGCTCGGCAATGGTCGAGGCACCGGCCCGGCCGATGAACAGGTGTGCATCAGCCAGCCGCGCCGCCATGTTCTCGAAATAGGTGGCCAGCTCGGCCGGAATGTCGTGGCTGCGATAGCGTTCGCGGACCCGCTCGATGTCTTCGGCACGGCACTGCTGCGTGACCTGCAACCGCTGGCGCAGCGCCGGCGGCAGCATGGCAAGCCCGTCGGGCACCACTTCGGACAGTACGCTGGCCCCCTGGCTGCCACCGGTCACCAGCACCTTGAGCAGGCTGTCATCGGTGAAGGCGGGAAACTCCTCTTCCCGCAGACCGAGCACTTCCTTGCGTACCGGGTTGCCGACCAGGTGGACCTTGTCGCGGTGCTTCGCCTTCAGCCGGGCCACATCGGGATAGGCCGTGGCAATTGCGTTGACCCGCCCAGCCAGCAGCCGGTTGACTCGCCCCAGCACCGCGTTCTGTTCGTGAATCAGGCTGGGGATCTGTGCGGAGGTCGATGCCAGCAGCGCAGGCAGCGCCGGATAGCCGCCAAAGCCGATCACCGCGCTGGGGGCAAAGCTTTCAAACAGGCGCAGCGCCATCCGGCGCCCCTCCAGCACCGCACTGAGCCCTTTGGGCCAGTGCAGCGGGTTCTTGCCGAACCGCCCCGCCGGCAGCACATGGGCGGGAAGGAAATCGGGCTTGCCCGGGATCTGCGCGCCCCGCTCGTCGGTAATCAGGGCCACGTGGTGCCCGCGCCGCTCCAGCTCCACGGCCAGTGCGAAAGCCGGGATCAGGTGGCCGCCGGTGCCACCGGCCGCCAGCACATAGTGTCGGTTTGCCTTGCTCATGACCCGGGCCCTTCTCGCTTCGGCAGGACTTCTGCAAGCCGTTCCCGGATACCGCCCTTGCCGCGTGACAGGAAGGGATTGCGCCGCGTGATGGCCAGCAGCAGGCCCACGGTAAGGCAAATGGCGATGGTTGATGATCCGCCATACGAAACCAGCGGCAGGGTCATCCCCTTGGAGGGGAACAGTTGCAGGTTCACCAGAATGTTGATGAACGCCTGCCCGCCAATCTGCGTAACCAGTCCGGTTGCGGCCAGCACGATGAACAGGTTGTCCTCGTTGGTCAGGCGCACCAGCACGCGGACCATCAGGGCCAGGTAAAGCAGCACCACGATCATACAGATCAGCAGCCCGAACTCTTCCCCGATGACCGAGAAGATATAGTCGGTATGAGCTTCCGGCAGCTTGAGCTTGCGGATGCCGAGCCACATGCCGGTGCCGCTCCAGCCGAACCTTGGTGATGCCATCCTGTTCGGCGGGGTGTGGTTCGTGATGATCATGCTTGC
>NCJP01000208.1:0-3253 GCA_002278985.1 Erythrobacter sp. 34-65-8 | reverse complement strand
AACCTGATCGTATTCCGTGCCGCCGCCGAAGAAGGCATCGATCCGGTGGCGGGCGTTGTCATAGAGGAAATAGGCTGCCGTCAGCAGGGCAAACCCTCCGGCAATCAACCCGCCCAGCCGCGGCAACGACACGCCGGCAAGCATGATCATCACGAACCACACCCCGCCGAACAGGATGGCATCACCAAGGTTCGGCTGGAGCATCAGCAGCAGGCCGACAGCCCCCATCGCACCGCTGACGACGCCGATCACGGGCAGGTCCGGATCACGCAGGCGCCAGGTCAGCACCCAGGCGAGTGCGATAGCAAAGGCGGGTTTGAGGAACTCGCTCGGCTGGAACCGCATCCCGATGCTGATCCAGCGGCGCGCGCCATTGACCTCGACCCCCAGCACCGGAACCAGCGCCAGCAGGACGAACATGGCCCCGGCCAGCAGAATGCCGATCCGCCGCGCGTTGTCGAGCGACAGGGTCGAGGCGCCCAGCATCACCACCACGCCGGCGAGCTGCCATCTGATGTGCGCCCAGTAGAAATAAAGGTCAGGGAGCGTCACGTCTGCGGTCGACAGGCGCCGTGCGCTGGCCACCGAAGCAGTCGCCACTGCCGCCGTGCCGATCAGCATCAGGAGCAGGACAAGGCCCAGCAGCACCCGGTCGATCTCCCGCCACCAGACCCGCAAGTGGTCCATCCGCGACCGTCGGAACCGGTCGTGGCCCGAGACCCGCTCTCCGCTGCGCGGGATATAGGGCTGGGTCGCGCTCATGCCGGGTCTTGCTCCCCGCTCGTCAGCGCCTCGACGATGTTGCGGAAGTGCGCGCCGCGTGTCTCGAAATCGCGGAACTGATCGAAGCTGGCGCAGGCAGGCGACAGCAGCACGACCTCGCCGGGCCGGGCAGCAGCAACGGCGAGGCGGGTGGCCTCACACAGCAGTTCGGCGCGCTCGACGTGAACGTGCGGCTCAAGCAATTCGGCAAAACGCGGCCCGGCCTCACCGATGGTATAGGCCGCTGCCACGTTGGCGAGATGCTGCGCGCAGGCGCCCAGTCCGTCTTCCTTTGGCAGGCCGCCGACGATCCAGTGAATGCGCGGCGCGCCGCCGTTGATCGCCGGATCAGGCGGATAGGCGGCGAGGGCGGGTGCGGCGCTGTCGGTATTGGTGGCCTTGCTGTCGTTGACGAACAGCACACCACCGTAGGTGCCAAGCCCTTCCATCCGGTGCGGCAGGCTGGCGTAGGTGGAGAGCCCCGCTTCGATTGCGGCATCGGACAGTCCCAGCTCGCGGCAGATTGCCCGCGCCACCCTGGCGTTTTCAAGGTTGTGCGGGCCCTGCAGCGCGGGCCAGCGGCTTTGGTCTTCCGGTTCATGTTCCGGGTCGATCGAGACGACGCGCTGGCTCAGACCTTCGGCCTGTTCGGTCGCAGCCGGTGTCGAGCACGAGACGATTGCAACGTGGCCCTCTGACTGCATCCGGAAAAGGCGCCCCTTTGACGCGGCGTAGCCCGCAAACCCGTCATACCGGTCAAGGTGATCGGGCGTGATGTTGAGCAGCACCGCCACCTCGCAATCAAGGCTCCGGGTCAGGTCGATCTGGTAGCTCGACAGCTCCAGCACATAGACCCCGCCTTCCGGCAAAGGCTCCTGCGACAGGATCGGCAAGCCGATATTGCCGCCCATCAGCGCCGGAATGCCCGCCTGCTCCAGTATATGCGTGACAAGAGCCGTGGTGGTGCTCTTGCCGTTGGTCCCGGTAATGCCCACCACCTTGTGCGCGGGCAGGCTGGCGCGGGCCTGGGCGAACAGCTCGATATCGCCGATGACCGGCACCCCGAATTGCGCAGCACGGCCCACGATCGGATGGGTGTTGAGCGGCACACCGGGCGAGACGACCACCCCGGCGCAACCGGTCAGGTCCGCCTCCATCGGGTCCGCCAGCGTGGCCCTGCCGTCCAGTCTGGCGCGGGCGACATCCTGCCGGTCCCACGCGATCACATCCGCCCCGCTTGCCAGCAGGCACTCCGCCGCCGCCAGCCCCGACCGGGCGAGGCCGAGAACGGCGTAACGCTTGCCGGAGAAGGCGGGGGAGGTAATCACCGCAGTTTCAGCGTGGCCAGGCCGATCATCGCGAGCACGATGGCAATGATCCAGAACCGGATCACGACCTTGCTCTCGCTCCAGCCGAGCTGCTCGAAATGGTGGTGGATCGGGGCCATGCGGAACACCCGCCTCCCCGTGCGCTTGAACCAGAACACCTGGATGATGACCGATAGCGCCTCAGCCACGAACAGACCGCCCACGATCGCCAGCACGATCTCGTGATGGCTGGCCACGGCAATCGCGCCCAGTGCCCCGCCCAGCGCGAGACTGCCGGTATCGCCCATGAACACGGCCGCAGGCGGCGCATTGAACCACAGGAAGGCGAGGCCCGCCCCCATGATCGCCGCGCAGAAGATTGCCAGCTCCCCCGCACCGCGCACGTAGGGAATGCCGAGGTAGTCCGAATAGTCGACCCGTCCGACAAGGTAGGCGATGATGGCAAAGGTGCCGGCAGCAATGATCACCGGCATGATTGCCAGGCCATCCAGCCCGTCGGTCAGGTTGACCGCATTACCGGCCCCCACGATCACGACTGCGGCGAAGACATAATAGAACCACCCCAGTTCGATTCCGAAATCGTTGAGGAAGGGCACATAGAGGAAGGTGTTGATCTCGCTGACGATGATCCACGAGGCGATCCCGGCGACGATGAATTCGAGCAGCAGCCGGACTTTGCCCGAGACCCCCTTGTGGCTGGCCTTGGAGACCTTGTCGTAATCATCCATGAACCCGATGATTCCGAAACCGACGGTCACGGCAAGGCAGGCCCAGACGAACGGATTGCGCAGATCCATCCACAGCGCCATCGCCAGAGTGAGCGAGACGAGGATCATCAGCCCGCCCATGGTCGGCGTGCCGCGCTTGGCAAAATGGGTCTGCGGCCCGTCTTCGCGGATCGGCTGGCCCTTGCCCTGGCGGACGCGGAGCATGTCGATGAAGCGCGGCCCGATGACCAGCCCGATCAGCAGCGCCGTCATCAGCGTCGCGCCCGCGCGGAAGGTCTGGTAGCGGACGAGGTTGAGCGCGCCCTCGAAGTTCAGCCATTCGGCAATCAGATAAAGCATTCAGCCGTCCCGGCTCGTAAAGTGGTTCACCAGCCTGCCAAGCCCGACCGAATTCGACCCCTTGACGAGAACCGCGTCACCGCCGGTGAGCCCGAA
>NCJP01000207.1 GCA_002278985.1 Erythrobacter sp. 34-65-8 | reverse complement strand
CGCGCCGGAGGCGTCGAACAGGTCGTTCTGCGTCACGAACGGCTCGTTGGTCAGGTTGAACACTTCGAACTGGATGCCGAATCCGTTGAGGAAATCGTTGCGATCCTCGAAGGTGTAGCCGATCTGGGCGTCAACGATTGTTTCGTCCAGTGCATCGGCACCGCTCAGGCTGCCGTCGAAGTTCTGCACTTCGGACAGGAAGCCGCTGCGGTGGCGGGCGCTGACCTTGGCCTGGAAGCCGTTCTTTTCGTAGAACGCCTCAGCCGACCAGATATTTTCGGAATAACCGGGAATATCGAGCGAGCCACCGCCCGGATTGTCCACCTCGGCATCAGCATAGGTATAGCTGAAGCTGGTGCCAAATCCGTCAAGGCCTTCGGAAAGATCGCCCATATCAACCCGAAGGGTGCCCTCGACACCGGTGATCTTGCCGCCGGAGAAGTTGACTGGCCCGCTGAACGATCCGACCGCCAGTTCCGGTGCACCGACCAGGATGGCACCCAGCCCGGCGTTGTTGATCTGCTGGGTCACGTCGATGGTGCGGTTGAAATCAACCACCCAGTCAGACAGGTCCTTGTGGAACAGGGCCACGGCCAGCGCCGTCCCGCGCGAGAAGTACTTTTCGAACGAGATGTCGTAGGATGTCGACTTGTAGGGGCGCAGGTTCGGGTTGCCCCCCGACAGGTTGAAGCAGGTCAGCTGCGGCGGGTTGAAGGCAATCACCTGATCCGGGATCTGGTCACCGTTGGTGTCGATGCAGCTCAGCGGATTGGAGGAGACGTTCTGGTTTGCCGCCAGCTGGTCAAGCCGCGCGCGGGTGATCGATTTGGCGAAGGCCACCTTGATGAAGGTATCGTCCGCCACTTCGAACGCCAGGTTCGCACTCGGCAGCCAGTTGCTGTAGCTGTCGTTGACCCTGTTCAGATCGCCCGCGATCGTGCCGACCGAGGTCTGCTCGGTGTAGACATAGCGCAGGCCCACGTTGCCGCGCAGGGCGATGCCGCCGAGGTCAGTGTTCAGGTTGGCCATCGCATAGGCGTTATGGACTTTTTCGCCCACCGCCCACTGGGTGTCAAAAGTCGCCTTCTCGAGCAGGTAGGTGCCATCGGTCAGGAAACTTGACGGATCATAAGCCACGATCGGAAAGCCCAGCGATCCGGTCTTTGTCGCACCAATGACCGCACCGGCCGGGATCGCGAGCGAGCCGTTCACGAACCGTGACGAGGCGCGAATGAAGTTCTCGTTGGAATCGAAGTCCTTCTCGCGGTCGGTGTAGAGGTAGCCAACCTGCACGCTGGAGAGGAAGCTGTTGTCGAATTCATAGGCCAGCTCGGCGCGCAGCTGGTTCAGCTCGTCATTGATCTTCGGCTCCTTGATGAAGCCGACCTGGCCCCAGCCACCCGGATCGGTCAGCAGCACCAGGCCCGGATCGGTGTAGTCGAGGTTGGTATCGACCGAATATTCGCCGTTGCGCGGGAAGGTGAAGGTCAGCGTATCCTGCGCGCCGCTGCGGGCACGACCGGTGCCGGCGTAAGATTCGTAGTCGATGTCGTCACGGTCGAGCTTCGAGTAGCCGTAGTCGAGCGTCAGCGTCAGGTTGGTGACGAACTCCCACTGCACATTGGCACCGATGGCGAAAATGTTCGACTTGTTGCCTTCGGTGTCGGTCCGCAGGATCGGAACGACGGCGTTGTAGGTGGCGGTATCGGCAAACGGGCCGCTGCCGGTGGCACCGCCGAAGGTCGCGCCGCTCCACGAGGCAATCGGGGTTTCCGTACCACGGAAGATGCCTGAGTCCGTCTGGTCCGACCAGAACCCGTCAACGGTCATCGAGAAGGTGTCCATCGGCTCGAACTGGAGCGCGCCGGCGATCGAGGTGCGCTTGAATTCGCGGCTGACCACGCCCTGGCGCGGGTTGTCCGACGGGTAGATCAGGCCGCCAGCAGTGCGGGCGATCTGGTTCTGGTTGGTTTTGAGTTCGCGGCTGATGAACTGGGTCGGGTTCGACTGGTGGGTCACACCAAGGTACCAGCCCACGGTGCCGTCCTCGTTCTGGTCGATGTACGACCCGAACAGGCGATAGCCCTTGTCATCGAAATCGGGGTTCAGCTTGCCGCTGTCGTTATAGACGAACCGGGCCGAGGCGTTGACCAGGGTTTCCTTGTAGTCGAGCGGGCGGATGGTGCGCAGATCGACCGAGCCGGCAATGCCGGTGGCGGCGAGCGAGGCGTCGGGTGTCTTGTAGACAATGCCCTGGCCGATCAGTTCGGACGGGAACTGGTCAAACTCGATCCCGCGGTTGTTGCCGGCCGAGACCACTTCGCGGCCATTGAGCAGGGCGAGCGAGAAGTCCGGGCCGAGGCCGCGGATCGAGATCTGCTGCGAACGGCCGCGCACGCGCTGGGCGGTGACGCCGGGCAGGCGGGCGAGCGAATCGGCGATCGAGAGATCGGGCAGCTTGCCGATGTCTTCAGCCGAGATGACTTCGATGATCCCGGCGGATTCGCGCTTGGCGTCGAGCGAGTTTTCGATCGCGGCGCGGATGCCGCTGACGATGATCTCACCCTCTTGCGCTTCGGCTACCGGCGCATCCTGCGCTGCAACCGAGGTGGCCGAAGCCAGGATGACGAAGCTCGTGGCCGCGCCGCACAGCAGACGCGACTGCAGGGTGAATCGACTCGCACTCATAGGTAACCTCCCCAAGAAACACCTTTGAATATGTGTTTGCAGGTTTTTTCATACCCTAATACAAGGCGCAGGTAAATCAGAAATCAGTATGTCTTCCCGCGCGCGGCAAATGGAAGATAAATGCCGTAAAAACAGAATTGTAGAGGCATTCGCGGACGGGGCGCCTGCGGCAAACCTATCGATCAGCCCGATCCTGTTGTGCCATTGCCACACCTGGCATCGCGCAGGCTGGCCAGACCGGGTAAAACGCTCCGTCTGTCCGCGATGGGTGCCGCTAATCTGTTGAATCAAATATAGACAATTGCCCGCGTTGGCTTGTCCAACGCGGTTTGTTACCGTGCATTTCCGGCCACCGGCTCAACTGGGAACCCTTGCCATGCGCAGCGACCTTTCGATTTCCCTCAGTGGGGCGGTGGTGGAGCCACTTTCCTCGCCAGATCAGCCGATTGTGCGGGTGGATGGGGTTCTGGACGACCCTGCCGGCGCCATCGAACTGGCCAGTTTGCAGGAATTTGCAAAAATCACGCCGCAGTATCCGGGCGTGCGGGCGCCGCTCGATTCCATCACCAGCGAGCGCTGGATTGCC
>NCJP01000206.1 GCA_002278985.1 Erythrobacter sp. 34-65-8 | reverse complement strand
CCGCGATAGCCTGCGCCGAACCGCACCCGCACCGCCACCCGGCCCGGCTCGGCATCGTTGGCCCAGAGCATGGCCTTCACACCATTGCCGAATTCGACCTGTTCGATCCCGAGCACGCCAAGCGGCCCGATCCCGGTAATCGTGCCGGGCTCACCCACCGGCGGCAGGTCGGCAAAGGAAATGGTCTGCGCCGCCAGCCGCGCCGAGGCGTCGGCCGCAACCGGTGCAGCCAGCGCCGCGCGCACGCTGTCACGGTCAGCCTCGCCAATCGAGGGGGTGACATAGACCGCCCGCATGACTGAGCCGCTGAACAGCTGGCGAGTGTGCTTCAGCACGTTTTCCGGCGTATATTTCGCGCGCATTCCGCGGAACACGGTGAGCACCGTTTCCGGCGCCGCCACCGTCTCGCGAATGTCGACCGCGTTGACGATATCGTCGGCCAGCTTGCCCCCGGCCATGACCGCGCGCTGTTCCACCGAGCTGGCGAAGGCGACGTCGAACTCGGCCAGTTCGCGGTCAATCTCCTCCTGGGTTGGCGGTGCCGCCGTGGCATCGGCAATCACCCCGCGCACGTCGGCCAGCGCGGCCTGCCAGTCAGCGGTCAGCGGAGCGAAGGACACGAAGGTCGCGTCGGCAGAGCGGCTGACGTCCTCCTGCGCGACCTGGGCATAGAGGTAGGACCCCCCGGCCCGGGCACGCGATTCAAGCCGCCGGTTGATCACCGCCTGGGCCACGGCATCGAGCAGCAACCCTTCGTTATAGACGATCGTGTCCTGCACCTGGCGCCAGGGGCGCAGGATCGCATAGCTGTAGGTGCGGGGCAGGTCGGGTTCGACCAGCACGCCCGTTTCCCCCACCGGGGTTGCCCCCGTGGCGCCCGGCGGCGGCACCGGATCGCCGAAATCAGGGGCAGGCGCGCCCTTGCCCTTGCCCTTCCAGTCCCCAAACCAGCGCTCGATCAAGGCGGCGAACTGCTGCGGGTCAAAGTCGCCTGCAACTACGATCACGGTGTTCTCGGGCCGGTACCAGCGGGCATGGAACGCGGCCACCGCATCGGCGCTGGCCCCGGTCAGGGTGGCCTCGGTTCCGATCGGCAGGCGGTTGGCCAGCCTCTGCCCGGCAAACAACACTTCGCGCGAACCTTCGGCCACGCGCTGTGCGGCCCCGCCGCGCTCGCGCATTTCGGCCAGCACGATCGGCACTTCGGCGGCGAGGTTGGCCTCGTTCAGCACCGGTTCGCGCACCATGCCGGACAGCAAGCGGAAACTTTCGGCAAGCGAGCCCGGCGTCGCACCCGGCAGGTCGAGCTTGTAGACCGTATGGGTCGGGCTGGTCTCGGCATTGGTATCGCTGCCGAAGGTCGCGCCGAGGCGCTGCCAGGTGGGAATCGCCATGGCCGGGCCGAGGTACTTGCTTTCACGGAACAGCAGGTGCTCGAGCAGGTGGGCATAGCCGCGCTCGCTCTCTTCCTCGTGCAGCGAGCCGGCATCGACGCGGATGCGGATCGAGACCTGCCCCGGCGGCACCCCGTTGCGGCGGACGGCATAGCGCAGGCCATTGTCCATTTCCCCGAACAGCCATTCGGGATCGCGCGGCACATCGCTGCCTTCGTAGATCCACGGGGTTTCGCTGCCGGTCTGCAGTGCGCGCGGCGGGGGCAGGTTCTCCTGCGCGACCGCTACCGGCGTGACCAGAGCAAGCGGAACCAGGCAGGCGAGGTGCCGCAGGGCACGGAAAAACACTGTCATCGGCCAACTATAGGGTCGGGCGGGATGAAGGGATAGTGAATAGCTTGCCTTCCGGGCGGCTAACCAAACCGCGCTTGTGGCTGCTCGCCGTAGTCCCTACATCGCAGCACATGTTCATAGAAACCGAAACCACTCCGAACCCCGCCAGCCTCAAGTTCCTGCCCGGCCAGCAGGTCATGGTCAGCGGCACCCGCGAATTCGCCGGCCCCGAAGCCGCCGAAGCCAGCCCGCTGGCGCAGGCGATCTTCGACACCGGCGAAGTGGTCAACGTCTTCTTCGGCAGCAATTTCATCTCGGTTACCGCCGCGCCGGGGGCGGACTGGTCCTCGCTCAAGCCGCAGGTGGTGGCGATCCTGCTCGACCATTTCGTGTCCGAAGCGCCGCTGTTCGCCGGCGGCACCGCAGCAGGCATCTGTGTTCCCGGCGAAGACGACCTGGTCGTAACCCAGCGCCCGGAAGATGCCGACATCGTTGCCCAGATCAACGAGCTGCTCGAAAGCCGCGTCCGCCCGGCCGTGGCCGGTGACGGCGGCGACATCCAGTTCCGGGGCTTCAGCGACGGGGTGGTCTATCTGACCATGCAGGGCGCCTGCTCGGGCTGCCCTTCCTCCACCGCCACGCTCAAGCACGGCATCGAGGGCCTGCTCAAGCACTATGTCCCCGAAGTGACCGAAGTGCGCGCCGCATGAGCCGCCAGTTCCACAACCACAGGCTGGACAGCGAGGCGCTGGCCCAGCTGTTTACCGAAGCGCGCAGCTACAACGGCTGGCTCGACCAGCCGGTGACAGACGAACAGCTTCACGCCATCTGGGACCTGGTCAAGATGGGGCCGACTTCGGCCAATATGCAGCCAGCGCGGATCGTGTGGGTCAAGTCACCCGAGGCGAAGGCAAAGCTGGTCGCCTGTGTTTCGGAAGGCAACAAGGCCAAGGTTGCTGCTGCCCCGGTCACCGCACTGATCGCTTACGATATCGACTTCCACGAGGAACTGCCCTGGCTGTTCCCGCACACCGACGCAAAGAACTGGTTCGCGGGCGACGAGGCTGGCCGCAAGGAAGGCGCCTTCCGCAATTCCTCGCTTCAGGGCGCCTACCTGATGCTCGCCGCACGGGCGCTGGGGCTGGATACCGGGCCGATGTCGGGCTTCGATGGCGCAGCGGTCGAGGCAGCCTTCTTTGCCGACCATCCCCGCCACAAGATCAACTTCATCTGTTCGATCGGCTATGGCGACCCGGCCTCGATCTTCGACCGCAGCCCGCGCCCGGATTTCGGCCGGTTCACCCGTATCGCCTGACAGGCTTGCAAGACCGGCAGGTGACGTGGCAACCAGCCGCATGATGCGGACCCTTGCGATCGATTGCGCCACCGAGGCCTGCTCCGTCGCCCTGTTCGAGGGTGAGCGGCTGCTCGCACATGACCATCGCCTGCTCGGCCGGGGCCATGCCGAACACCTGGTGCCGATGATCGCTGCCCTCCCCGATCGCGGGCGGGCGGCCCGCATTCTTGTCTCGCGCGGGCCGGGCAGCTTCACCGGC
>NCJP01000205.1 GCA_002278985.1 Erythrobacter sp. 34-65-8 | reverse complement strand
CATGCCCTGTCCCCCCGGCTGGCCGATCCGGGGCTTGAATTTCCCTATGCCCTGCTGCTGGTTTCGGGCGGACATTGCCAGATCCTGCGGGTGGACGGGGTTGGCCAGTATCGCCGCATCGCCACCACGATCGACGATGCGCTGGGCGAAGCCTTTGACAAGACCGCCAAGATCCTCGGCCTCGGCTTTCCGGGCGGCCCGGCGGTAGAGCGGCTGGCGCAGCAAGGCGATCCGCGCGCCGTTCCCCTGCCCCGCCCGCTCAAAGGCAACGCCGAGCCGCATTTCAGCTTCGCCGGGCTGAAGAGCGCGGTTCTGCGGGCCAGCGAAAGTGGCCAGTACACTGACGCCGATATTGCCGCCAGCTTCCAGCAGGCCGCGCTCGACTGCGTGCTCGACCGGCTGACCCGCGCACTTGACGCGATGGAGCCGGTCCCGGCGCTGGTCGTGGCAGGCGGCGTGGCGGCCAACCAGCGCATCCGCACCGCACTGGAGGAACTGGCGGAGACACGCGGCATGCGTTTCGTCGCTCCGCCCCTGGCCCTGTGTACCGACAATGCCGCGATGATCGCATGGGCCGGGTGTGAGCGGCTGGGCCAGTCTGATCCGCTCGATTTCGTCGCCCGCCCGCGCTGGCCGCTCGATCCGCTGGCTGAACCGGTGCGCGGCGCGGGGTACAAGGCATGAGCGCGGCAAGCGAACGGGTCGGCGTGATCGGCGCCGGCGCCTGGGGCACGGCACTGGCACAGATGCTTGCCTCGGACGGGCGCGAGGTGATCCTGTGGGCGCTGGAGGCGGAACTGGTCGAAGCGATCAACCGGGACCGGCGCAACCCGCTCTACCTGCCGTCTGCCGAACTGGCCGATACGATCAAGGCCACCGGCGATCTGGCTGACCTGGCCGCGTGCCAGACAGTGCTTGCCGTTACCCCGGCCCAGCATCTGGCACGGGTCCTGGGCGGGCTGGCACAGGCCCCGCGCGACCTCGTCCTGTGCAGCAAGGGGATCGAGGCGGGCAGTGGCCGCCTGATGAACCATGTCGCCAGCGAAGCCCTGCCGCAGAGCGCCGTCGCCGTCCTGTCCGGCCCGACGTTTGCGCACGAGGTGGCCGCCGGATTGCCGACAGCGGTGACCCTCGCCTGCAGCGGCGGTCAGGCGCAATGGGCGCGGCTCGCCCCTGCCATCGCAAGGCCCGCCTTCCGGCCCTACTATTCCGACGACGTGACCGGGGCGGAAATCGGCGGCGCGGTCAAGAACGTCCTCGCGATTGCCTGCGGGGTGGTCGACGGGCTGGGCCTGGGGCAGAACGCTCGCGCCGCCCTGATCGCGCGCGGCTATGCCGAGATGCTGCGGTTCGGCGAGGCGCTGGGCGCGCGGGCAGAAACGCTGGCGGGCCTGTGCGGCCTCGGCGATCTCGTGCTGACCTGCTCCT
Organism: Erythrobacter sp. 34-65-8; assembly: GCA_002278985.1. Lineage (GTDB taxonomy): Bacteria > Pseudomonadota > Alphaproteobacteria > Sphingomonadales > Sphingomonadaceae > 34-65-8. Next base: position 1,862 of record NCJP01000205.1, on the reverse strand, counting down.
CCACCGCCAGCCGCAACTTCTCGCTCGGCAAGGCGCTGGGCGAAGGCGGTTCGGCGGCCGCGCTGATGGCTGACCGGCGCACCGTGGCCGAGGGCGCGCATACTGCCCCGGTGCTGTGCGACCTTGCCCGTCAGCACGGCATCGACATGCCGATTGTCGCCGGTGTGACTGACCTCCTCGCCGGTGCCCCGGCCGTCGCCGTGGTCACCGCTCTGCTGAACCGCCCCTTGCGCGCCGAAAGCCACCCGGCAGCGTGACCGAACAGGCCAACCAGGGCGATATCGCCGCGCTGGCCAAGGGCGGGCGGACCAATTTCATCGGCTTCCTGCTGCGCCTGCTGGCGCGCCTGCCGTTCCTGTTCATCGCCGGGCGGCTCTATGGGGCAGATGCGCTGGGCCGGTTCGCTTCGGCCCTAGTGGTGGTCGAGCTGCTGGCGATGCTGTGCTCGCTCGGCGAGAAGCGCGGGCTGGCCCAGCGGCTGAGCGAGGGCGAAGGCCTGCGCCCGGCCAACGTGGTGTTCGACGGCATCCTGCTGGCGCTGGCCTATTCGGCGGTTGCGGGCATCGTGCTGTGGTTCTTTCCGGAACCGATGTTCCCGTCGGGCCAGTACAGCGAGCTCGACAAGCTGCTGGTGCTGGCCATCCCCGCCTTTGCCCTGACCGAGATCCTGCTCGCGGCGCAGGCTTACCGCTATGACATAGCCACCACCGTCCGCGCCCGCGCGGTGATCGAGCCGTGGACGATCTCGATCATGGCCGGCGTGTTCTTCTACACCGGTTTTCGCGAAGCCGGGCTGTCACTGGCCTATATCGTGTCGATCTACGCCGGGCTGGCCGCCGCGGCCTGGTCGTTCCTGCGCGACTACGGCCTGCCGAAAGACTGGCGGCCGCAACCGCAGGCCCTGTGGCACCAGACCATGCGGGCACTTCCGCTCGCCACGGCCGACGCGGTCGAGTGGGGCACCCGGCGGCTCGACATCTTCATCCTCGGCTTTTTCGCCGCTCCGGCAGCGGTAGGCATCTATTACATCGCCCAGCAGGTCGCCAGCCTGCCGCAGAAGCTGAAGACCAGCTTCGAGCCGATCCTCGGCCCGGTCATCACCCGCAATCTCAAGGAAGGCAATCTCGGCGCGATTGCCAAACAGGTCGCGCAGGTCGGCTTCTGGATTGTCGCCGCGCAGGCCGGGATCGCTCTGGCGCTGGGCGTGCCGGGCGAAGCGGTCATGGGGCTGGTCGGACCGGAATTCGTCGGCGGCACGGGCGCGCTCGCATTCCTGCTCGCCGCTGAAGTGGTCGCTGCCACGGCGGTCGTCTCCGAAGCGGCACTGGTCTATGTCGCCCGCAAACGGAACCTTGCCATCTCGCTTGCCACCATCGCACTTCAGGCCGCGCTGACGGTGGGCCTGATCGTGCTGGTTCAGAACCTCGGCTACGGCGAGCCCCACAAGGCAGCAGCAGCGGCCATTGCCCTGATGCTGGCGCTTGGCGCGGCCTCGCTGGTCAAGGCGTGGCTGCTGTCCCGCATCCTGGGCCACCGGGTCAACAACTGGCGCTGGGCACTGGTCTGGGCTGCGGCACCGGCGGTTCTGGTCGGCTACCTCGCCACCCTGATGCCCGAATGGGTGGAACTGATCGTCGGCGTGCCACTGATCCTGCTGACCTATGGCTGGGTGATCTGGAACCGCGGGTTCGGCCCGGAAGACCGGGTGCTGTTCCGCAAGAACCTGAGCGGCGACAAGCCACAGGATTAGGCGCATGTGCAGGGTTCCGTCTGCGCCCCTCCCCCGCTAAGCCGGACCAATGCCGATCCGCCCCGCCCTTGCCCTGACTGCCGGTGCCGTGCTGACCGCAGCGCTGGCCGTT
>NCJP01000204.1 GCA_002278985.1 Erythrobacter sp. 34-65-8 | reverse complement strand
AAAATCAGTGCCTACTATCAGCAGGATCCGGCCGTCATTTCAGCGTTCACCGTTAGTGGCTTTAGCTTCGCTGGCCGTGCTGGCTTTCCTACTGGTATCGATGACGATCAACGGCATCGGCGGTTTCCAGCGGTCCGAACTGACCGTGCCGATCAACTTTGCCGAAGCCGGAATCGCCGGGGATGCCACCACCCTGTCGGGCCGCGCCGGGGTCAGCGCGCTCGAGACACAGGGCCTGCCCCAGGTGGTCGATTTCTATGCCGAGCAGGCGCTTGGATCAGACGGAGCGGAAGAACTGGCGGCCAACGCCTGGCGCGAGGTGGCCGAAGCGGTGGTGGCTGATCCGGAGCTTCTGCGCGGAACCACCACCTTCAACCTGCCCGCAAGCTCGGCTCTCGCTGCCGCGATGCGAGGGGAGGGAAATCCTGAGGACAGCCAGCTGGCCAGCCGGCTGGAAAGCGAAGGCAAGCTCGCACGCAATTTCGACTTCGGATTTCTCCAGCGTTCCGACGCGACCGACCCGCAACAGGTCGGCATCTGGGGGGCGCTCAAGGGCTCGATGCTGACCATGTTCGTCACGCTGCTGCTGGCGTTTCCGATCGGAGTCATGGCCGCGCTGTACCTTGAGGAATATGCCCCCAAGAACCGCTGGACCGACCTGATCGAGGTATCGATCAACAACCTGGCGGCTGTGCCATCGATCATCTTCGGCCTGCTGGGTCTGGCGGTATTCCTGTGGATTTTTCCGACCTACCGCTCTGCACCTCTGATCGGCGGCCTGACCCTGGCGCTGATGACCATGCCGGTGATCGTGATTTCCGGCCGCAATGCCATCAAGGCAGTGCCGCCATCGATCCGCGATGGTGCGCTCGCAATCGGCGCGTCTCCCGTGCAGGTGGTGTTCCACCATGTCCTGCCGCTTGCCTTGCCCGGCATCCTGACCGGGACCATCATCGGCATGGCGCGCGCCCTGGGCGAAACCGCGCCGCTGCTGATGATCGGGATGCGCGCCTTCATCGCCACCCCGCCGGACGGTTTCACTTCGCCGGCCACTGTTCTTCCGGTACAGATCTTCCTGTGGTCGGACGAGGTCAACCAGGGCTTCGTCGAACGCACTTCGGCTGCTATCATCGTACTGCTGGTGTTCCTGCTGCTGATGAACGGCCTCGCCATCTACCTCCGCAACCGATTCGAGAAAAAGTGGTGACAGTAGTCCATCCCAATCTGGAAGATTCCGCCGCCAAGATGAGCGCCCGCAACGTCTCCATCTATTATGGGGACAAGAAGGCGATCGACGAGGTGTCGATCAACATTCCGACCAAGTACGTCACCGCCTTCATCGGCCCGTCAGGCTGCGGCAAATCCACCTTCCTGCGCGCGCTCAACCGGATGAACGACACGATCGCCTCGGCCCGCGTGGAAGGCGAGATCACGCTCGACGGAGAGGACATCTACCGCTCTGGCATGGACGTGGTGCAACTGCGCGCCCGGGTGGGGATGGTGTTCCAGAAGCCCAACCCCTTCCCCAAGTCGATCTATGACAACATAGCCTATGGCCCGGGCATCCACGGACTGGCGGAAAACAAGGCCAAGCTTGACGAAATCGTCGAGACCTCGCTCCGCCGCGCTGGCCTTTGGGAAGAGGTGAAGGACCGGCTGTCGGATAGCGGCACCGCCCTGTCTGGCGGGCAGCAGCAGCGCCTGTGCATTGCCCGCGCCATTGCGGTCGATCCCGAGGTGATCCTGATGGACGAACCCTGTTCTGCGCTCGATCCGATCGCCACCGCGAAAATCGAGGAACTGATCGACGAACTCAGCGGTAGATACGCTATCGTGATCGTGACCCACTCGATGCAGCAAGCGGCGCGGGTTTCGCAACGAACCGCCTTTTTCCATCTCGGGAAGATGGTAGAGTATGGTCGTACTACGGACATATTCACCAACCCGCTGGAAGAGCGGACCAAGGACTACATCACCGGCCGATACGGCTAAGATACGGATTTTTATGGCAGAACACACCGTCAAGGCGTTCGATGAGGACATTACCCGGCTGCGTGGCCTGATCGCCGAAATGGGCGGTCTGGCCGAAGTCGCGCTGCAGGAGGCGATGGACGCACTCGTCAAGGGTGACGACGAACTGGCGGAAAAGGTCATTCGCGGCGACAAGAAGATCGACGCGCTCGAGAGCGAGGTCGACAAGCTTTCGGTCAGGATCATCGCTCTGCGCGCGCCAATGGCGGATGACCTGCGCGAAGTGATCGCGGCACTCAAGATTGCCGGCGTGGTGGAGCGGATCGGCGATTATTCGAAGAATATCGCGAAGGCGAGCCGGGTGATCGGCGACCGCAAGAAGTTCGAGCCCCTCACCCTGCTGCCGGCCATGGCCGATGTGGCGGGCGAAATGGTGCATGACGTTCTGACCGCCTACGCCGCCCGCGATGCCTCGCTGGCGCGTGAAGTGATCGCCACCGACGAAAAGGTCGATGCCTTCTACAACTCGATCTTCCGCAATGTCGTGACTCACATGGTCGAAAACCCGGCAACGATTTCAGCCGGTGCACAGCTGCTGTTCGTGGCCCGCAACATCGAGCGGATCGGCGACCATGCGACCAATGTGGCCGAGATGGTTCACTTTGCCGCCACCGGGAATTATCCCACTGACGAGGACGCCTGACACGCTTTTGTCGTGAAGGTGTAATATTGCGGGGGTTAAGACGACATCATGACCGCCGCCAAGCTGCTCCTGGTCGAGGACGACCCCTCCCTTGCCGAATTGCTCGAATTCCGGTTCGAGAAAGAAGGCTATGACGTGCGCGTGACCGCCGATGGCGATGAAGCGCTGGTCATGGTGGCAGAAGACACGCCCGATCGTGGGGCGACGCCGCGGATGGAGCATGTGCGGGTCACTGCCCCCGATCTGGCGCGGCGGGCGGTGGTGGAGACGCTGCATAAAAGGCTGATTTATGGGGCGGTCGGGTTTTGCCTGTTGTTCGCGGTGCTGGCGGGGCGGTTGATCGATGTCACGGTGATCCATCCGATCATGCCCGATCCGGCGGTGTTGGCGGCGATGAAACCGGCGACGTCGCTGGCACCGCCATCGCCCGGTCGGGCCGATATTGTCGATCGGAACGGCGTGATCCTGGCGGTGTCGCTGCCGAGTGCGGAGCTTTATGCCGACCCCTCGCAGGTCGGTGATCCGACCGCGATTGCGGCCAAGCTGGCGGGCGTGCTGCCCAAGCTCGATCAGGCCAAGGTGATTGCCGATTTGTCCGTGCCGGGCAAGAAATTCGTCTATATCGATCGGAATATG
>NCJP01000203.1 GCA_002278985.1 Erythrobacter sp. 34-65-8 | reverse complement strand
CCAGTACGTCATAGCGTGCCCCCACGGTGCGACTCAGCTACGCTGTCCGTGTGGCGCGGAGGCTCGACGAGATGTTCATCCCCACCGAACACATACCTTTGGCCTTGGGCGCCGTTCTGCTTGGCGCGAAGAAGATGCTGGTCAAGCAGATCGAGCAGCACGGCCTGGGCAGCTGGATCACCGAGCTGCACGAAGAGATCGCGCGCGAATTCAAGAATGCCGAGAGCGAAGGGGCCCGCGCCTACGATCTGCAGCACGTCCACGTGATGCTGCAGACGATTGATGATCTCTTTCGGGAGATCCTTCGGCAGTACCCCAATGGCGAGTCCCTTCTCCGAGAAGACTGCCGTGTCTCCTGATCGGCTGTAGATGATTTTCATTTCAGCCCCCCGCCCGCTTTGAGACGCCGCCGCGCGGCTTCGAGGCTGCCCTGCGCGCCAAAGCGGCTCACGGCTTTGCCCTGATCGCGGAAATCAAGAAAGCTTCGCCCTCCAAGGGGTTGATCCGGGCCGACTTCGATCCCGCGGGCCACGCCCGTGCCTATCAGGCCGGCGGCGCTGCGTGCCTGTCCGTGCTGACCGACGCGCCCTATTTCCAGGGGCACGAGGACTATCTGGTCGCTGCCCGCACCGCCTGTGAACTGCCGGTCCTGCGCAAGGACTTCATGGTCCATCCGTGGCAGGTGGCCGAAGCGCGGGCGATCGGTGCCGATGCGATCCTGATCATCGTCGCCGCGCTGGAAGACAGCGCGATGGCGGAAATCGAGGCGGCTGCGATGGAGCGCGGGATGGATGTGCTGGTCGAAGTGCATGACGAAGCCGAGATGGAGCGCGCCCACGCGCTGAAGTCCCGGCTGATCGGGGTAAACAACCGCAATCTCAAGACCTTCACCACCGATCTTGCCACCACGGAAAGGCTTGCCCCGCTCGCCCCTCCCGGCACTCTGCTGGTCGGTGAAAGCGGGATCAACAGCCATGCCGATTGCGAGCGATTGGCCCGCAGCGGCGTCCGGACTTTCCTCGTCGGGGAAAGCCTGATGCGGCAGGCCGATGTCGAGGCGGCGACGCGGGCACTTTTGACAGGACGAGCCTGACGCGCAGACACTGTCCTACAAGGTGCTCGTCTGGCATAGAGGGCGGATGAGCATGAGTGCCACTCCGTCCGCTTTCCTGCCCCCGTCTGGTGAGATGCACCGCCCGGACTTTTTCTCTCCAGGACTGTGTAACATGTGTAACAGGTCTCCGGATTCCAGGCACTTGCGGGGACCCGGCCAATGAGCCGTTTGACCCATCTCGACGAGTCGGGGGCGGCCCACATGGTCGATGTCGGCGGTAAGGCCGAAACGCAGCGCATGGCCCGGGCCGGAGGCGTGATCCGCATGAGCGAGGGGGCGCTGGCGGCGATCCGGGCTGGCGACGCGCCCAAGGGCGATGTGCTCGGCACCGCACGGATCGCCGGGATCATGGCCGCCAAGAAGACGGCCGAACTGATCCCGTTGTGCCATCCGCTGGCGCTGACCTCTGTGGAAGTCACGTTCGACTACGTCGAGGGCGGAGTCGCGGTCACGGCCACAGCCTCGCTCACCGGCAAGACCGGGGTGGAAATGGAAGCGATGACAGCCGCTTCGGTGGCGCTGCTCACAGTCTATGACATGGCCAAGGCGCTCGACAAGGGCATGGTGATCGAATCGGTGCGGCTGCTTGCCAAGAGCGGCGGCAAGTCGGGTGACTGGGTGGCGCAATGAGCGTGCCTGCGCTCACCATCGAGCAGGCGCAGGCGCGGATGCTGGCCCTGCTCGCGCCGATGCCGGCGGAGGCGGTGCCGGTCGAGCGGGCGCTGGGCCGCTACCTTGCGCAGCCGCTGGTGGCAGCTCGAACCCAGCCTCCGGCCGACCTTTCGGCGATGGACGGCTACGCGGTGGCGGGCACAGGCCCGTGGCAGCGAATGGGCGAGAGCCGCTGCGGCGAGCCGTTTGGCGGGCCGATCGCAGCGGGGCAATGCGTCCGCATCTCGACCGGCGCGATCCTGCCCCTTGGGGCGGACCGCGTGCTGATCCAGGAAGATGCCCTGGTGGCGGGCGCGCAGGTTTCAGCCACCGTCGATCCGGCCGCTGGCAAGCACATCCGCCGCAAGGCGTTCGAGTTCGCGCCCGGCGCTCTCCTCCTGCCCGCCGGGACCCGGATCGGCCCGGCGCAACTGGCACTGGTGCGCTCTGCCGGCCATGCGACGGTGCCCGTCCACGCTGCGCCGACCGTGGCCGTGTTCGACAGCGGTGACGAGCTGACCAGCGACCCTACCTCCTGCGCTGTCCACCAGATCCCCGCCAGCAACGGCGCCATGCTCGGGGCCATGGCGTCATCGCTGCCCTGCACCGTGCGGCAGGGCGCACCCCTGCCCGACCGGCTCGATGCGATCGTCGCCGCGCTGGAGGACCATGCCGATGCCGACCTGCTGGTCCTGACCGGCGGCGCCTCTGTGGGCGTCCATGACCTGGCCCGGCCTGCGCTGGAGGCAGTTGGGGCAGAGCTCGACTTCTGGAAGGTTGCGATGAAGCCGGGCAAACCGCTGATGGTCGCCCGGCGCGGCCGGCAGGTGGTGCTCGGCCTGCCCGGCAACCCGGTATCGGCCTTCGTAACCGGCTTCCTGTTCATGCTGCCTGCGCTGCGCCGGTTGCTGGGGGCGGCCGAATGCCTCCCGCAAGCCGTCACCCTGCGACTCGCGGCCGACTGCCCCGCAGGGGGGGCACGGCGGGAGCTGCTGCGCGGGTCGCTCGGCCCGGACGGCGTGCTGCCGCTAAGCCAGCAGGATAGCAGTGCATTGCTCAGTCTCGCGCGTTCCGACGTGCTGATCGACCGTCCCGCACACGCCGATGAGGCTAAAGCGGGAACGCCTGTTCCGGTCTACCTGCTCGGAAACGGCTGAAATGCTTGACTCGTGAAACGGCGTTGCCTACTTGTTCCACATTCGTTCGCATGTCGCGGGCGGAACAGGAACGGCACAGGGAGCCTCCGCGATGCTGACAGCCAAGCAGCATGAATTGATCCGCTTCATCCAGGTTCGCCTGGAAGAAACCGGCATTTCCCCCAGTTTCGAGGAAATGAAGGAAGCGCTCGATCTCAAGAGCAAGTCCGGCGTCCACCGCCTGATTTCCGCATTGGAAGAGCGCGGCTTCATCCGCCGCCTGCCCAACCGCGCCCGCGCGCTTGAGGTGCTCAAGCAGCCCGAAGATGTGCTGTCGGTGCCGAAGGCAGCGCCACGCGCAGCCAATGATCCGGTCAGCCTGGCCCGCGCACCTTCGAAGCAGGCGCCGCGCCCGGCCA
>NCJP01000202.1 GCA_002278985.1 Erythrobacter sp. 34-65-8 | reverse complement strand
CTGCCCAACCGCGCCCGCGCGCTTGAGGTGCTCAAGCAGCCGGAAGACGTGCTGTCGGTGCCGAAAGCAGCGCCCCGTGCAGCCAATGATCCGGTCAGCCTGGCCCGCGCACCTGCGAAGCAGGCGCCGCGCCCGGCCAACGATGTGGTCGATATCCCGCTGCATGGCCGGATTGCCGCCGGTGCGCCGATTGAGGCTTTCGAGGAGCACAGCAGCCTGCCCGTCCCTGCTGCCCTGCTGGGCCCGGGCGAGCATTACGCGCTGGAGGTTTCCGGCGATTCGATGATCGAGGCAGGCATCTTCGACGGGGACTTCGCGCTGGTCCGCCGGACCGATACCGCGCGTGATGGTGAAATCGTGGTCGCGCTGGTCGACAACGAGGAAGCGACGCTGAAGTACCTGCACCGCGATGCGGGGATGGTGCGGCTCGATCCGGCCAATGCGAGTTATGACCCGCAGGTCTACGAACCCCATCGGGTCCAGGTCCAGGGCAAACTCGCGGGCCTCCTACGGCGCTATCACTGAGTTGGTTGGCTTCGCAGGCGTCCGGTCGGGCGGCTTGTGCCACCAGCCGTGGTCGCCCTGGCTTGCGGCAACCGTTTCGATCCGCTCATCCGGGAGGTAGAGGGCCAGGCCGCCGGTTTGCTCCAGCAGCTTGCGGTCGGCCTTGAGCCAAGTCGGGCGGCAACTTGCGGGCAGCCAGCGGTCGGCGATGACGATGTCGGCGCGTTCGCAGGCCGAAGCCAGGGCACGCTCCTCGACCCGCTCGCGGTTCAGGGCCATCAGCAAGGCCCATTTGCGCCCACCACGTTCAATTACCAGGGTGCAGAAATCGCGGCTGCATTGCGCGCCCGGCCAGTCCTTGAGGGAAATCGGCTCGCCGGATAGGCCGGCGGTTTCCAGCAGGTTGTCGCGCACGTACTCGCTCCGCGTCTCGCGCAGCATGAGGAGGCGCTCACCTTCCCCGGTGATGCCAACCTGTCTGCCGTCTGTCGAAACCAACACGTCGGGCACCGGGGTCATCACCAGCGCAACTGCCGCTGCAGCAACCGGAACGAGGCCTAGCAGCCGGACCCGCCCATGCCACAGCGCGAGCCAGATTCCGCCCGCGACAAACAAGGCAAAGGTGCCCGCGCCCATTTGCGGCATCAGCTTCACCGCACCCGGCTGGCCAGCCGTCCAGTGGGCAATCGCCAGCAGCGCTTCGAGCGACTTCTCGCTCACCCACCACGCCGGCCGTCCCAGCCAGACGGTGTCGAGCAGCAGGCCAAGTGCAATGGCTGGCATGGATATCAGTGTGACCAGCGGGATGGCGATGACGTTGGCGAAGGCTCCGTAAAGGCCCGCGCGGTGAAAATGGAACAGCACGATCGGCGTGAGCACCGCTTCGATCACCAGCCCGGTGGCCAGCAGCATTGCCAGCCTGCGCCCCTGCCGTGCCAGCCAGCTTTCCTCTCGCGCAGCGAGGAAGGCCTTTACCGGTCGGCTCTCGTGCAGCGCAATGATCGCCAGAACAGCGGCAAAGCTCATCTGGAAACTCGGACCGATCAGCGCTTCCGGCCAGACCAGCAGCACCAGAAAAGCCGCGGTTGCCAGCATCCGGACGGACAGGGGCTCCCGGCCAATCGCCAGGGCAGTCAGGACCAGCAACGCGCCGATGCAGCTGCGCACCGTCGGCACTTCGGCGCCTGTCAGCAGGGTGTACCCGACACCGGCTAGTGCACCTACCCCCGCCGCCAGGACCGGCAGGCGAATTCTCAGCGCCAGCCAAGGTGACAAGGCCAGCAACTTGAGTGCCAGCAGGTACCCCGCCGCGATCACTGCGCTGACATGGACCCCGCTGATCGAGAGCAGGTGAGTCAGCCCGGAATCGCGCATGGCTTCTTCGTCATCCAGGTCGATCGCGCCCCGGTCGCCGCTGGCAAAGGCCGCTGCGATCGTACCGGCTGAGCCATCGACCTGCTCCCGGACATGGGCCGCGAGGCGGCGCTGGACCTGGGCCAGACCGCGCACCTGCGGAGCGTTCTCTACCACCTCGACCGGGCCCAAGGCGGAGCCGGTTGCCGCAAGCCCGTCAAACCAGGCGCGGCGGGCGAAGTCATATCCTCCGGGCAGCATGGGCGGCGCAGGCAGCGAAAGCCTTGCCCGTAACCGCACCACCGCGCCCTCGGTCATGGCTGGCGTTGCGTCGGCAGCGGGCAGGTTTATCCGGATCTTGCGGGCGATGCCTGCCTCGGCATCGCGAATGGCCAGAACCAGGCGAACACGCTGCTGTGCGGGTTGTTCCTGCCGGTCAAGCACTCGTCCGACGATGATCGTGACGCTCGTCCGGGTAATCGGCTCCGCACCGACCAGGGCCGACCTTGCCCACACTGTCCCCACCCCAGAAGCGAGCAAGAGACTGGTGGTGATGACTGCCAACTGCAGGGCAGCGCGATTCCTGTCACCGCGCCAAAGGGCCGCAGCCGCAATCGCTGCGATCAGGCAGGCCCCGATAAAGGCCGACCATTCCCACGGCGCATCCAGTGCAAACCACGCCGCAATGCCCGCGGCGAAGGCAATCGTGAGCCAGGGAGCCCGGTCAAAACCGGCCCTTCCGACAAATTGCTCGCAGGCATCGGCAAGGCTGGACAAGCGGACGGCCTTGGGCCAAGTGCGCTGCACTGCAGCATCGCGCAGCTTCGCGGCCGGCTCGGGCTCATCCCCCAGGGGTACATGCGGCGCGGTGCTGGTCGCCATTCGACAATAGGAAAGGAAACCGGCGTTCATGGCAAGCGATAGCAGCACCGCGACCAGCCAGGTGGTGACCCGCTTCGCGCCCTCGCCGACCGGCTACCTCCATATTGGCGGGGCAAGAACCGCCCTGTTCAACTGGCTCTACGCCCGCCACCATGGCGGCAAGGTGCTGCTCCGGATCGAAGACACCGACCAGAAGCGCAGCACCCAGGATGCGATCGACAAGATCCTTCAAGGGCTCGACTGGCTCGGGCTGGATTTCGACGACGCACCAGTTTTCCAGTCCGACCGGGCGGAGCGCCACGCACAGGTTGCCTGGCAACTGCTAGAGGCCGGCCACGCCTACAAATGCTTCGCCACCTCCGACGAACTGGAGGCCATGCGTGACGAGCAGCGCCGCAACAAGCAGCCCCTTCGCTATGACGGGCGCTGGCGGGATCGCGATCCGGCAGAGGCGCCTGAAGGCGCGCCTTTCACCATTCGACTGAAGACCCCGAACGAGGGTGAAGTGACCATCCATGACCGGGTGCAGGGGCCGGATTACATCCTGCTGCGCGGCGACGGCACGCCAACCTACATGCTGGCGGTCGTGGTTGATGATCATGACATGGGCGTCACTCACGTCATCCGGGGCGACGATCATCTCAACAATGCTTTTCGCCAGCTACCGATCATTCGCGCGATGAACGCGATCGAGGGTGGATGGCCCGATCCGGTCTACGCCCACGTGCCGCTGATCCACGGGCCGGACGGCGCGAAAATGTCGAAGCGGCACGGGGCCGTGGGGGTCGAAGCGTATCGAGACGAGCTGGGCATCCTTCCCGAAGCGCTGTTCAATTACCTGCTGCGGCTTGGCTGGGGCCACGGAGACCGCGAGGAAATCAGTCGCGATGAAGCCGTGGCGCTGTTCGATCTCGACGGTGTCGGACGCAGTCCGTCGCGCTTCGACATCAAGAAGCTGCAGCACCTCAACGGGCACTACATTCGCGAAGCTGATGACGCGCGCCTGGCGGTGCTGGTCGCCGGGCAAATTGGTGAGGGAGCCGATGTTTCCTTGCTGACCCAGGCAATGCCGGTGCTCAAGCCGCGCGCGAAAGACCTGCACGAACTTACGGAAAGTGCGGGATTTTTGTTTGCGACGCGTCCGCTTGCGCTGACCGACAAGGCTGCGGCTTTGCTGGATGAGCCGGGCCGCGCAATTCTCGGAAAGGTGGCAGCCCGGCTTGGGGCGGAAAACGACTGGACAAGCGATGCGCTGGAAGCCACTACCAAGGCCCTTGCCGAGGAGCTGGAATTGGGCTTGGGCAAGCTGGCGCAGCCGATGCGCGCGGCGCTGACCGGCAGC
>NCJP01000201.1 GCA_002278985.1 Erythrobacter sp. 34-65-8 | reverse complement strand
GGGGCCGGCGTCGTGGCGTTGTGGGCGGGCTACACGCTCTTCTACTACGGCATGACCCAGGTCCGCGGCGGAAACTGGGGACTCATGGACCTAGCCCTGCCGACCAAGTGGACGCCCTCGGTGGCGGCCATCGCGACCGAGAGCATGACCACCACCACGCTGATACCGGCGACGAGCGCAATAAATGCCTCGCTGCGGCCGGGCAGCAGGTAACGCCGGGCGATAGTCCATTCAAAAGGGTTGAGGATCAAGGGAGCGCCGCTTCCGCTGGTTATGGTTTACGCCTGCGCCGCATGTAAGCAGGCTTGCCCCACCGCGCAACGAATTCCCTCGAACCGCGCACAACCTGCCCCAGCCCGTGCTTGTAATTGACCCGTAACATCGCCAAAGAGCCCGCGAGACGCGCCACGCCCAGCCCGGAAACCGTCATGAACCTCACCCACCCTTTTCTGGACCTCGACGGCGACAAGCTGCGCGAGGAATGCGGCGTATTCGGCGTCATCGGCAATCCCGAGGCCGCCGCCGTTACCGCGCTTGGTCTCCACGCCCTGCAACATCGCGGACAGGAAGCCTGCGGCATCGTCAGCTGGGACGGGCACGAGTTCTTTGCGCGGCGCGGGCTGGGGCATGTGGCGCAGGTCTTTTCGGACCAGGTCATGCTATCGGAGTTGCCGGGCCACATGGCTTCAGGCCACGTGCGCTATTCGACCACCGGCGGACAGGGCCTGCGCAACGTCCAGCCGCTCCACGCCGACCTGGCGCGCGGCGGGTTCTCGATTGCCCACAACGGCAACATTTCCAACGCCATGCACCTGCGGCAGGAACTGGTGGAAAAGGGCGCGATCTTCCAGTCGTCCTCGGATACCGAGGTGATCATCCACCTGGTCGCGACCAGCCGTTATCCCACGTTGCTGGACCGGTTCGTCGATGCCCTGCGCATGGTCGAAGGCGCCTATTCGCTGATCTGCATGACGCCCAAGCGGATGATCGCCTGCCGCGATCCGCTCGGCATCCGCCCGCTGGTGATGGGCCGGATCGGCGATGCAGTGGTCTTTGCGAGCGAAACAGTGGCGCTCGACGTGGTCGGCGCAACCTTCGAACGCGAGATCGAACCGGGCGAGATCGTCGAAGTGCGGCAGGACGGGCGCGTCACCAGCCACCGGCCCTTTACCGCGCAAGGGGCCCGGCCCTGCATTTTCGAACACGTCTATTTCAGCCGCCCGGATTCGCTGTTCGCGGGCCGCAGCGTCTATGAAGCCCGCAAGGCGATCGGGGCGCAACTGGCCATCGAAAGCCCGGTCGAGGCCGATCTGGTGGTGCCGGTGCCGGACAGCGGCGTGCCCGCGGCCATCGGTTATTCCCAGCAGTCCGGGGTGCCGTTCGAGCTGGGAATCATCCGCAGCCACTATGTCGGCCGGACCTTTATCCAGCCATCGGACGGTGCCCGCCATTCCGGGGTCAAACGCAAACACAACGCCAACCGTGCACTGGTGGAAGGCAAGCGGATCGTGCTGATCGACGATTCGATCGTGCGCGGCACCACCAGCATGAAGATCGTCGAGATGATGCGCGATGCCGGTGCCAGCGAGGTCCATTTCCGCGTCGCCAGCCCGCCCACGGCGCACAGCTGTTTCTACGGCGTCGATACGCCGGAGCGGTCCAAGCTGCTCGCCGCGCGAATGGAGCTGGAACCGATGCGCGAGTTCATCAAGGCAGACAGCCTCGCCTTCGTCTCGATCGAAGGCCTCTATCGCGCAGTTGGCGGCATCGAACGCAGCGCAACGGCCCCGCAGTTCTGCGATGCCTGTTTCAGCGGTGATTATCCCACTTCGCTGACCGATCTTGCCCAGCGCACTCAGCGCGAATCCCAGCTTTCTTTCGACAAGGTAGCCTGATGTCCGAGAACCGACCGCTCGAAGGGCGCGTAGCGCTCGTTACCGGTGCGAGTGAGGGTATTGGAGCGGCGACCGCGCTGGCACTGGCCAAGGCCGGTGCCCACGTGGTTCTGACGGCGCGGACGGTGAAAAAGCTCGAAGCGGTCGAAGATGCCATCCATGCGGTGGGCGGCACCTCCACCATTGCCCCGGTCGACCTGACCGAAAGCGAAGGCGTTTCGCGGCTCGCCAGCGCCATGGCGTCGCGCTGGGACAAGCTCGATGTCCTGGTGATTTCGGCGGCATATTTGCCGACGCTCACGCCCGTGACGCAAATTGATGCCAAGCAGTTCGGCCAGGCCGTCACCATCAACCTTCTGGCGACCCAGGCCCTATTGGCCGCGTTCGACCCCATGCTCAAGCGCAGCGGTCAGGGCCGGGTCATCGGGCTGACCAGCTCGGTCGGCTCAAACCCGCGCCCCTTCTGGGCCGCCTATGGCGCGACCAAGGCGGCGTTCGAATCGCTGCTCGAAAGCTACGCTCAGGAAGTCGAGAAAATCGGCGGAGTGCGGGTGGCCCTGCTCGATCCCGGTGCCACGCGCACGGCGATGCGGGCCAAGGCTTATCCGGGAGAAGATCCGGCCACAGTCAAGGAACCTGCTGTGGTCGCGGACCGGATCGTGGCTCTGCTGGCCGAGGACTTCCCGACCGGCCATCGCGAGCGGGTTGGTTAAAACCCCTTAACGGTCGATCCTTACCGGCAGGTAATCAGGCTCTGTGACAGTGCTGGTCGCTCGCTCCCTTCGGGGCGGGCCGAACCAGTGCTGCAAAGGTATGCCAGTCATGATCGTGAACTCGCAAGACCGCTACGAATTCGCTGCGCAGGAAGACCGCTGCTCGCCGCGCACGCGCCTGACAATCCCCGCGCAGCTGCGCGCATCGGGCGGTCGGGCGTTCCAGACTGTGGTCCACGACCTGTCCATCTCAGGCTTCAGCGCCGCTGCGATCAGCCGGATGCACCCGGGCCAGCTGTGCTGGATCACCCTCCCCGGCCTCGAGTCCCTCCAGGCTGAGGTCGTCTGGTGGGACAACTCGATCGTGGGCTGCGCCTTCGAGCAGCTCCTCGCGCGATTGCGCATGCACGATGAGCTGGTTGATGGCCGACAGCGCCGAGTAGAGCCGGTTGAGCCGCTCGATCTCGCCCTGCAGGTCGGCCGGGCAATAGTCATCGTGGTTGCCGGTCAGTTGGTCAAAGGCGCTGTTGAACAACCGCAGAATCTCGGACGATTCGTTGTTGACGATGGTCTGCTGCTGGCGGTCCCAGAGCACCGGCACTGTGACCCGGCCGCTGTAGTCCGGCCGCGCGCGGGTGTAGACCTGGTGCAGGTAAGCCGCTCCGTTGACGCTGTCGGGCGCGCCGTCCGTGAACGTCCAGCCCTGTTCGGACATCACCGGGTCCACGATTGACATCGAGAT
>NCJP01000200.1 GCA_002278985.1 Erythrobacter sp. 34-65-8 | reverse complement strand
TCGAAGACGTCGAACGACCTGCTCCTGCCGGAAGTTGCAGTATGCCGCGAATGCCACCTTGGCGAAGATGCCCGCAAGGCCGAGGTTCCTTCCAGTTGCGCGATGTGCCATTCGTATCACCCGAAGAAGGGCAGCCTCCCTGACAATCACCCGACCCGCAAACGGGACACGGTGGCATTGCTCGGCCGGAAGCCGGGTTGAGGCATGGGGAAAGGGGCCGGCCGATGCTGATTGCACAGATGACCGATATCCATATCGGCTTCGATCCCGATGCGCGTCCGGAAGAGCTGAACCGGATCCGGTTCCGCCGGACGCTGGAACGGCTGCTGACCGCCCCCAACCGGATCGACCTGTTGCTGCTGACCGGCGATCTGACGGATCATGGCGATCGGGAAAGCTTCGAGAAGACGGCCGACCTGCTAAAGGATTGCCCATTCCCGATCCATGCCATTCCCGGCAACCATGACAGCCGCGAAGGGCTGCTCGCCGCTTTCCCTGCCACCCCGAGTGAAGACGGTTTCATCCACTACGCAATCGAGCAGGAGGGGTTGCGCATCCTGATGCTTGACAGTTTCGAGCCCGGGCGACACGGCGGGGCTTTCTGCACCCGGCGGCGTGACTGGCTGCGGGCGCAGCTCGATGCCCATCCCGGGACGCCGACCGTATTGTTCATGCACCACCCGCCAGTCGTTTCCGGCATCGACTGGATGGACCCGGCGCCCGGGGAAGACTGGATCGCCAACTTCGCGGCGGCGATTGCCGGGCAGTCACAGATCCTGTCGATCCACTGCGGGCACCTGCACCGTCCGATTTCAACGCGGTTCCATGGTGTGCCGGTCTGTGTCACGCCTTCGGTTGCGCCGCTGGTCTCGCTCGATTTGCGGGAGGTGGATGTGACGAAACCTGACAATCGCGCCCTGATCACCACCGAGCCCGCGGGCTATGCCCTGCACCGGTGGGACGGGCAAAACCTGGTGACCCATTACGAACGCACCAATGACTGGGACGTGCTCGCCTATTACGGCGTCCACCTGCAACCGATGATGCGCGAGATGTTTGCTGAACGAGAGTAGCGCGCCCCTACCACTCCACCTTGCCGCGTCCGGCCTTGACCGCGCCGCGCACTTTCTTCGCTTTGAGCCGCTGCACCTTGCCGACCCGGTTGAGGCGGCTCTTGGCCCGCTTCCTCGGCGGAGTCAGGGCATCCTCTAGCAGGGCTGTGAGACGCACTCGCGCCGCCTCCCGGTTCTGCTCCTGGGTGCGGTATTCGCGCGCGGTCAGCACGATCTCGCCATCCTTGGTCAGCTTGCTCCCGGCCAGTTCGACCAGCCGGTGGTAGGCCTCCGGCGACAGGCCGAGCGCGAACACATTGACCCGCATTTGCACCGCAGTCGCCACCTTGTTGACGTTCTGTCCGCCCGGACCGCCGGCCACGAAGAATTTCTCCTCCGCCGCAGCCAGCGCGCGGGCGATCACCTCATCCATCGCTGAACCCGAGCGCCGTGAAGTCGGCCGGCATCGGCGCAGTCGCGGCAATCGGCGTCTTGCCTGCGCGCGGCACCACGATCCCGGCGGCATGGAGCATCGTGCGCCGGGCGCCCTTGCCCACTCCGTGAACCGGGCCATAGACCGGATCGCCCAGCAGCGGCGCGCCCAGACCAGAGGCGGCATGGACGCGGATCTGGTGGGTGCGCCCCGTTTCAGGCCGGAATTCGACCAGCGTGAGCCCGCCCACGCTTGTCAGCCGACGCCAGTGGGTGACCGACGGCTTGCCCTTCTTCGCCGGGATCATGCGCCAGCCCTTTTCGGCGCTGCTGATCTTCGAGAGGGCAAGCTCGATCGTGCCCGCTTCCTCTGCCAGTTCGCCCGCCAGCACACCCAGATAGCGTTTCTCCACCTGCCGGTCTTCGAAGGCACGCGAAAACCGTGCCAGCGCCTTGGGGTTGCGCGCCAGCAGCAGGCAGCCGGAGGTGTCGGTGTCGAGCCGATGAACCGGCATCGGCGCGCGCTGGAAGCCCAGCCGCAGCGCATCGAGGTGGTCCTCCAGTGAAGGGCCGCCCTTGCGCGGCTGCTCCACCGGCAGGCCGCCCGGCTTGTCGATCACCAGCGCTTCGCCGTCTTCGTAGAGAATATCGATCATGTCAGAAGCCTTGCTGGGATCAGCCCGCGCAGCGCGTTGCCGATCAGAAACCCGTGTTCGAGGTCCGCCAGCGTCAGCACTGCCTCGCGTGCGGCACCGCTGTCGATCAGCGAACGCCGCAGGACGCCCGGCAGCAGGCCGAGCGCGGCAGGCGGGGTCAACAGCGTGCCGTCCCGCTCGACGAACACATTGGTGAAGCTGCCTTCGGTCACCCGGCCTTGCGGATCGACCAGCAGCGCCTCGACCGCGCCTGCGCCGTGTGCCGCGTCCAGCGCATCGGCATAGAACCCCCGGTCGCTGGTCTTGTGGCGCAGGCGCCAGTCGCCCGGATCGACTGGCAGCGGCAGGGCAATGCAGGGCGCAGGGTCGGGCAAGGGTGCAGGCAGGGCGCCGGCCTCCAGCGCAATCGCCCCGCTGCGGGCCGCCATCAGGCGGACCCGCGCGGGCGCCTCCAGCTCGAAGCACAGCGCCTGGATCTGGTTGCGCACGGCATGGCGATCGAACGCGAAGCCGAGCATGGCCGAACTGGCCCTGATCCGCTCGAGGTGCAGCTCCAGCAGCGCGATGCCATGATCGGGATCGAACCGCATGGTCTCGATCAGATCGAATGCCGGAGCCCGCGTATCGGCCGAAGAGGCGCGGGCGAACCCGCCCTTGACCAGGCATTCGCGCCATTCGGCCTCGGCCTCGCTGTCGGCCACCACCGCCGAGCCGACCCCCAGCACCGCGCGGCCATGGCCATTCTCGACCGGCGAAAGGCGCAAGGTCCGGATGGCGACATTGAACGCGGCATCCCCGCCCGCCCCGATCCGGCCGATCGCGCCGCAATAGGGCCCGCGCGCATCGCGCTCGACATCGGCGATCAGTTCCATTGCCCGGATCTTGGGCGCGCCGGTGATCGAGCCGCACGGGAAGATCGCCCGCACCAGATCGAGCGTGCCGGTCCCTTCGGCCAGGTTGGCACGCACGGTCGAGACCATCTGGTGCACCGTGGGATAGCTTTCGACCGCGAAGGGGCAGTCAACCTTGACGCTGCCCGGCTCGGCCACGCGGGAGAGATCGTTGCGCAGCAGGTCGACGATCATCAGGTTCTCGGCCCGGTCCTTGACCGAAGCCCCCAGTTCGGCGGCCAGCGCCGCATCCTGAGCCGCGTCGGCGCTACGGGGCCGGGTGCCCTTCATCGGCTTGGCCTTCACGGCGCGGCCATGGCGGGCAACAAACAGTTC
>NCJP01000199.1 GCA_002278985.1 Erythrobacter sp. 34-65-8 | reverse complement strand
GCTTGCTATTTGCTGGCGCAGACTATTCGGGCGTGCCTGCAGAATGACCAGAACCCATTGGCTGATCTTTTTTTGCGGGAGCCTGATCGCGTTCGTCTGGGAGATCTTCCAGATGCCGTTTTTCAAGCCGGGCAATCTCGAGACTTATGAGCAGACCATTCGCTGCGGCATCGCAAGCCTGGGCGATGGCGTGATCCTGCTCACAGCTTATAGCCTTGCTGCACTGCGCGGCGGGCATGCGTGGCCCTGGCAGTCAGACAAACTACCCTATGCGATCTATTTCGGCTTCGGGCTCGTCGTCGCAATCGCCGTCGAAATGATCGCCACATCGCTTCCGGCAAACAGTTTCCTGAGCTGGCGCTACAGCGAGTTGATGCCGCACGAGCCAGTGACGGGCCTGGCGCTGATACCAATCGCGATGTGGACGATCGTGCCCGCGCTAACCATCCTTCTCGTCCGCTTCGCGCACGTCGAGCCTGATTGACTTAGTAACGCGTTCAGGATGCGTGGGACAGGTCTAGTTTGTGCCTTCGGGCACATCCTCCACGGCGTCTGGATGCGCGCCCGACAGATATAGCTCGGGATCGCTGATGAACTGGTCGTGGCAGCGCGACGAACAGAAATAATGTTTCGCGCCCTCACGCGTCGCGATGTGCTCGGCTCCTTCGATCGCGACGCTCATGCCGCATACCGGGTTGATCGCAGTACCCTCGATCACGCTCTCGCCCTTGCTCATCGCCTGTCCTTCCTAGCTCTGCACGACTACGAACTGCCCCATCATGCCAGCATCCTCGTGTTCGAGAATGTGGCAGTGATACATGTAGGGCAGCCCTGGGTCAGTGTGTTCTTCAAAACGCAGGAGAAGGCGAACCTGCTCGCGCGGGTTGACGATAACGGTATCCTTCAAACCGGTTTCCAGTGGTGGGGGCGCTCGGCCATCGCGGTCGATCACACGAAACTGGACATTATGGATATGAAACGGATGGGCCATCATCGAAGGGTTGGCGATCTCCCAGATTTCCCATTGGCCGACCGGCACACGTTCGTTGATCACATTCATGTCCATCGCAGCACCGTTAATGGACATTCCGCCGCCCATCATGCCCATGTCGAGAACGAAACGCCGGGTTCGGACGGCTGACGACGGGTCGGTTGGCGCAAGCGATGCCAGTTGTGTCGGCACCCTGATGCGCTGGGCCGAACTTGCCGGCCTGATATCGAGGATTTGAAACACGTCTCCGGAAGCATCGTCGCTATTGCCGCGACCCATCATACCGCGTCCGCCCATCATGCCCATGGCGATTTCGGGACTGCTGGCAAGAAGGCGAAGCGGGCGTCCTTCCGAGAGATCGATAATTACCTGCGCGCGCTCCCCCGGTGCGAGCCTGACCGAGCGGACGATGTGCGGACGATCGAGCAAGCCGCCATCGCTCGCGATCAGTTGCATCGAACGATCACCTTCGAGCGAGAAATCGTAGAAGCGGGCGTTCGATCCGTTGAGGATGCGCAGCCGTAATTGGCCTGTCTGTGCGTCGAACACGGCATTCTCAGTGCCGTTGACGAATATCCGGTTCCCGCGCATGCCCATCATCCGCGTGTGCATGCTCAGCGGGTACACCAACCGGCCGAACCCATCGATCACGCGGTCCTGCACGATCAGCGGAATGTCGTCGACGCCATAGTCGCTCGGCAAGTCGAGGCGCTCTTCCTCGTCATCGCGAACATAGATCGGCGCGGCGAGCCCGGCATAGACCTGCGGCCCGGCTTTGCGCTCCAAGTGCGAATGATACCAGTAGAGCGAGGCCCGCTGGCGAACTTCGAAAGAGGGGCTCCAGCGTTCACCGGGACGGATCAACTGATGCGGTCCGCCATCGGCTGCGGCAGGAAGTTCGAAACCATGCCAATGGACCGTAGCGCCTTCGGCCAGATTGTTGTCGATATGGAACTGCACCCGCTCGCCCCGGCGCATTTCCAGCGTCGGTCCCAGATAGGGTGCGTCGATGCCGATGGTGGACGAAGCAACACCGGGGACGAATTCCTTCTGGCCTGGTGTCAAAGACAGGCGGAAAACCCGCGTGCCCTGCTCTATCTCGCCACTCTGCAAGGGCGGTATAGCGAGCGGATTGGACCCTGGAGTGCTGTCCAGCATCGATGCGTCTTGCGCTTTGCATCCTGCAAGCGGGAACGCGGCAAAGCCTGCAGCAGCAAAGCCTGCGCTTTTGATCAGTCCTCGGCGGTCTACGGATAATGCATGGGTGATGCGGGGTGTCCGGATCATGCTCCTCCTGTTTCGCGATGGGCGGCGCCAGATTTGCCTGGCACCACCCGACCGATTTATTCCTTCGTGATCGACGTGATCACACTGCCTTCAGAACCAGTACGAAATTCAAAGGCAATGCCCTCACCGACGCTTACTTCGCTGCGCAGTTGCTCATCGGCTTCGAACGCCATGGTCATCGCCGGCCATTCGATTGCGGGGACCGGGCCGTGGTCGACGGTGATCGTACCCGCTTCGGCGTCGATGGCGGTGACGGTGCCTTGCGCACTCGCGGACTGCATTGCGTTGCCAGTGTCCGTCATTGGCATATCCTGGCCGTCCATCATCATTGCATCTTCAGCCATCGGCATGTCCTCCATCTCGGCAGTGTCCTGGCCAGAATCGCAGGCCGCCAGCGCCAGCGGCGCGGCCAATAGGGTTATGAGGGTTGTGGTTCGCATTCTTCTTCTCCTTGGGGTTGGGTTGGCCGTTCGGGCCGGGGGCGCCGCATCAACAAATATGCGGCGGGGATAACGAACATGGAAAGCAGCGGGGCGGTGATCATGCCGCCCACCATCGGTGCGGCGATGCGGCTCATGACTTCCGAACCTGCGCCGGTTCCAATCAGGATCGGGAAGAGACCGGCCAGAATAACGGCCACGGTCATCGCCTTGGGCCGGACGCGTAGGAGTGCGCCCTCCCTGATGGCTTCGCCCACACCGTCCGCATCGAGGGCACCACTGCGCCGGGCCAGCGCAGACTTGAGGTAGATCAGCATGATGACGCCGAACTCGGCAGACACACCGGCAAGCGCAATAAAGCCCACCGATGTCGCAACAGACTGGTTGTAGCCCATCAGATAAAGCAGCCAGAAGCCGCCGGTCAGGGCGAAGGGCAGCGTGCCCATAACAAGTAGCGCTTCGTCGAAGCGGCGGAAGATCAGATAGAGCAAAACGAAAATGATGCCGAGCGTCGCGGGAACGACGACCTGCAACCGCTCATCCCGCCAGACCGCCAGCGCCGCGCCGTCGAGATCGGCCGCGATGCCTTGGAACACCTTTTGCCGACTGAGGGCCAGCAGCCGGATCAGTTCCCATCGTCCGCCGCGTTTACCCGGCGATACCTCCAAGGCGTAGCGATCGAACAACGCCGACGTGCTGATATTGGTAGGGGTCAAC
>NCJP01000198.1 GCA_002278985.1 Erythrobacter sp. 34-65-8 | reverse complement strand
TCTGCGCGCGCGGCCAATGCTGCCCTCGCGGCGCTTAAGAAGGAAGGGCTCGACGGGTTTACCTTTACCAGCGAGGCAGGCCAGGCGGTTGATCGCCTTCCCTGACAGCCACCGACGCGCGCTACGGGTTTTGCACAGGGTTTGAACAGACCATTAAGGTTGTCCCCAGCGGTTCCGGCCCCGCCAATGGCGCTCCCCCGCAACCTCGCGGTATCCTGTGGCGATGCCCAGTACCAGAACACCCCCCGCATGAGAGCGGCCGACGACAGCGACTCCGGCGGTCATGACGCTGCTCCGCTCGACATGCTGGCCGCGCTGTTCGATGCGCGGGGCTGGCCGTTCGAATCGGTCGGGGATGATGAGATCAGCGGTGAAATCCAGGGCAGCTGGGCCAACTACCAGCTGCGCGGGATCTGGCGCCCGGAAGACCGGGTGCTGCAATTGCTGTGCCTGCCCGATATCCGCGTGTCCGACGCCAAGCGGCGCGATGCCAACGAGCTGCTGGCCCTGGTCAACGAACAGCTCTGGCTCGGCCATTTCGACATCTGGTCCAATGGCAAGGTCCTGCTGTACCGGCACGGGGTCATGCTGGGCAGTGACGGTTTGCTGGGGCTCGACCAGGCCCAGGCGCTGGTGGAAACGGCGGTCGACGAATGTGACCGGTTCTATCCCGCCTTCCAGTTCGTGCTGTGGGGCGACAAGAGCCCGCGCGAGGCGCTCGATGCGGCGCTTGTCGATGCTGCTGGCGAGGCCTAATCCTCCCCAATGATGGAGGCTGACATAGCGAGCACCCCGATCCTGCTGTTCGGTTACGGCAACATGGCAGCTGCGATGCTGGAAGGTTGGCTGGCCTCCGGGATGGCGGCCGAAGATTTTGCCATTTACAATCCTCGGCTCAAGCCTGCCCCTGCCGGGGTGCGGTTTTGCACGGCAGTGCCGCAGGGTCCGTTCGCTACGGTCGTGCTGGGGGTCAAGCCGCAGATGCTGGACGCTGTGGCGCCGCAGCTTGAGCCGCTGCTGGGGCCGGAAACGATGCTGGTTTCCATCCTGGCAGGGGTAGAACTGGCCAGCTTGCGGCAGCGGTTTCCCCGCGCGGGCGGAATCGTGCGGCTGATGCCCAATCTCGCCGTGGCCCTGCGCAAGTCGCCCAATGCGCTGGTCGGGCAAAGGCTTAGCCCACCGCTGCGTGACAAGGTCACCGCCCTGGCAGCAGCTCTGGGCAGTGCCGAATGGCTGGATGACGAGAGCCAATTTGAACTGGTCACCGCGCTCGCTGGATCAGGACCCGGTTTTCTGTTCCGCTTTATCGAGGCGCTGGCGAAGGGGGCGGCGGCGCTCGGGCTGGAGCCGGATCAGGCCGGACGGCTGGCGGTGGCCATGGTTGAGGGTGCAGGGGCTCTGGCCGCCGGATCGCCGCATTCACCGGCCGAACTGGCGCGGCGGGTCGCAAGCCCCGGAGGAATGACCCAGCGCGGGTATGACGTCCTCGATCGCGGCGAGGCACTCGATCTGCTGGTGCGCGATACCCTGCGCGCGGCCCGTGATCGCGGTGAGGAAATGGCGCGCGCTGCACGGGGCGAGGGTTAACGCCCGTCAAGGCGGTCCGTCCGGTTTTGCTTGAAAACACGGGCAGGAAACATGATATTGCGGCTACGGCGGCCGTCCATTCTGACGGTTGGCTTCTAAGGAGTTTGGATCGAAATGGCTCAATGGAACGAACCCCGCCCCAAACAGACGGGATTCGGTGCGACCCCCGGCAGCCTCGGCGGCCTCGACGCACGGACCACGTTTGACGAGGGCCTGCGCCGGCATATGCTGGCCATCTACAACTACATGACTTCCGGCGTGCTGCTCACGGCGATTGTCGCCATGCTTACCGCAAATTCGGGCCTGGCCATGACCTTTGCCAGCGGACCGATGATGTGGCTGGTGGCGCTCTCGCCGCTCGCCATCGTGTTCGCCATGAGCTTTGGCGCCAACAAGTTCAGCAAGGCCACGCTCCAGATCCTGTTCTGGGGCTTTGCGACGCTGATGGGCCTGTCGCTCTCCACCCTGTTCCTGGTCTATACCCAGGGCTCGATCGCGGTCGCATTCTTCTCGGCGGCTGCGGCCTTTGCCGGGCTCAGCCTGTGGGGCTACACCACCAAGAAGAACCTCAGTGGCTGGGGCAGCTTCCTGGTGATGGGTGTGGTCGGCCTGATCGTGGCGAGCCTGCTCAACACGTTCTTCTTCCAGTCCGGCCCCCTCGGCCTGGCAGTGAGCGTACTCGGCGTGCTGATTTTTGCTGGTCTGACCGCCTACGATACCCAGCGGCTGAAGGAAGAGTATGCCGTGCTCAAGGGCACCGAGTTCGCGGGCAAGGCCGTGATCATGGGTGCGCTGAGCCTCTACCTCGACTTCATCAACATGTTCCTGTTCATCCTGCGCCTGTTCGGCAACCGCGAATAGTCGCACACAGGATTCGCTTCATCGTGCCCGGGGCGCCAAGTGCGCTCCGGGCATTTTCTTTGCCGGAGAAGCGCGGTAGACAGGATGCTTAAGCGCGGCGAAAGCATCGCGGGCGCACGATTGCACATATGACCGGGAGACGAGACCAGATGGAGCGCACCAATCGCGCAGGCGTGAAGATCATGGCTGTGGCCGCCGGAGTTGCGGCACTGGCCGGATGCGCAACGCCTCCGCCGCCGCCCCCTCCGCCTCCTCCGCCGCCGGTCCAGGCCGAGATCATCCCTTCGCGCCCGATCCCGCCCAATGGCGCGGCCTACCTCATGGCCATTCCCCCTGTTGCGCCCGACGGCTCCCGCCTCACCGTCAATTATGGTTTGTCGGATGACGAGAAGGCGTGGAACTTGCGCGCAGCCTGGAACGTCGCTGCGCTCAACTGTGTCGATGCCGAACATACGGCGATCCTGGATGGCTACCGCGCCTTCCTGAAGGACCAGTCTCGCACGCTTTCGGCAATCAACAGCCGGATTGACCAGTCCTACCGGCGGCAGCATGGCGGAACCCAGGCCGGCCACCGGGAGCGCGACAAGCGCATGACCATGGTCTATAACTTCTTCGCCTTGCCGGCAGCACGCGGCGAGTTCTGCAACGCTGCACTCGCTATGGCCAGCGCCTCGCTCGCCAGCCCGAAGTCTGACTACACGGAATTTGCGCGGGTCTATTTCCCCACGATCCTGCAGCCGTTCGACAATTTCTTCCGCGCCTACGAGCAGTACGAGCGTGCCTCGGCTGACTGGGATACACGGTATGGCGCGCGATATGGCGCATCGCAGCCGGGCTATGTCGCGGTTCAGCAGGCCCGGCTGGAGGCGCTGATCGATGCAGGCGGAGGCGACCCCTCGCTGACGACACTTCAAGCGATCCAGGGTGGCGGCTCGGTGGTCGATCCGGAAACTGGGCTGGCCGTGCCTGTTCTGCCGGTCGATCCGACGCAGGAGGCAACCCCGGTAATCCAGCCGGTGCCCGATAACCCCAACGGGGCGAACTGACCCGCTCCGCT
>NCJP01000197.1 GCA_002278985.1 Erythrobacter sp. 34-65-8 | reverse complement strand
GGTGCCATCAGGCCAAGAAATCCGGTCGGGTAGCAACCGGGATTGCTCACCAGGCGGGCCTCGGCCACGGTCTGGGCGCCGACCAGTTCGGGGAAACCGTAGGTCCAGCCCTGAGCCACGCGGTGGGCGCTCGAGGCATCGATCACGCGGGTGCGGCTGGCCGGGTCGATCAGCGCGACAGCTTCGCGCGCCGCCTCGTCAGGAAGGCACAGGACAGCGAAATCGGCTTCGTTGAGGGCGGCGCGGCGGGCATCGGCACTTTTGCGCTGCGCATCATCGAGCAGGATCAGCGCAAATTCACTGCGGCCTTCAAGGCGCTCCCGGATTTCGAGGCCGGTCGTCCCTGCGGCCCCGTCGATGAAGACCGAAAAGGTCATTCAGCCAGAGCGTCGAGCGGCAGATAGCCGGTCGGCCCGCTTGGTCCGAGGCACCCCCACACCCAGGCGCTGCCCAGGTCCAGCACTTCGAATGCACTGTCCTTGGCCAGCAGGGCCACCGTCTCGGCATCGCTGCGGGGGCCGGCGCGCAATGTTTCGGCACGAGCCAGCTTGCGGGCGAGCGGGATGACGTAGCTCGACACAAGATACTGTTCCGCCAGCGCGATATGGGCCAGATCGCCCCGGATCGGCAGCCCGCTGCCTTCCGGGCGCACGACCGGGCCGGACAGTGAAAGCTGCCCGTCTGGCACATGATATACCGGCTGATCGCTCACGCTTGACCCGTTACCCTGTCGTTGCAGTGCGGGCGCTTATCCGCGTTCTGGCGCCACGGCAAGGTTCAGGCTTTGCCATAGCGGGCTTTCAGCATGTGAAAGGCCGCCCTGAGGCCCAGTGCGGCACCGCCCTTGGGTCGCCCCGGTTTGGCGGCGGGGCGCCATGCGAAGGTGTCAAAGTGGGCCCAGTCGATCCCTTCGCCGACGAACCGGTCAAGGAACAGGCCGGCCACGCTGGCTCCGGCAAACCCGTTGCTGTGGGTGTTGTTGGTGTCCGCAATGTCGGAAGCGAGCCACTCCCGATAGGCGGAGGGTAGTGGCAGGCGCCAGCATTCGTCGTCCCGCTCGCGTCCGGCGGCGAGCAGGGCATCGGCGGTTTCATCCCGGCGGGCCATCAGGGCGGGCAGGTCCGGCCCCAGCGCCACCCGGGCCGCCCCGGTCAGGGTAGCAAAGTCGAGGATCAGGTCAGGTTTATCCTCGCTCGCCCTCGTCAGCGCGTCGCCCAGAACCAGCCGGCCCTCGGCGTCGGTGTTACCGATTTCGACAGTCAGCCCCTGGCGGCTGCGCAGCACGTCGCCGGGGCGGAAAGCGTTGCCGGATATCGCGTTCTCCACAGCCGGCACCAGCAGGTGCAGCCGGACCGGCAATCCGGCCCCCATCACCAGGTCGGCCAGGGCGAGGGCATGTGCTGCGCCGCCCATATCCTTTTTCATCAGCAGCATTCCCGATGCCGGCTTGATGTCGAGCCCGCCGGAATCGAAGCACACCCCCTTGCCGACAATGGCGACCAGCGGGTCGCTGTGCTTGCCCCATTCCAGCCGGATCAGGCGCGGCGCGTGATGCCGCGCTGCGGCTCGCCCGACCGCATGGATCATCGGATAGTCCTTTTCCAGCGCGTCACCCTTGATCACCGTGACGGCCGCGCCATGGCGTTTGGCGATTGACTCGGCGCAGCTTTCCAGCGCGGCCGGGCCCATGTCCTCGGCCGGGGTGTTGACGAGGTCGCACACCAGGCCGACCGCCTGTGCTTCGGCCAGCGCGGGCTCGATCGCCTTGACCTCGCCGGTCAGCAGCACGCGTGGACCCGGCGCGTCCTTGGCGTCCTTGTAGCGGGAAAAGCGGTACTGCGCGGTCTGCCATCCGTGGAGGGCAGGGCCGGGTTCGCCCGAAGCCAGGCGGTAGGTGCCGCCGGGCAGGACCTCGGCCAGTTTGGCCATGCACCAGCTCGACAGGGAGGCGGGGTCGGCCACGCCGCCCACTGCGAACCAGCCGTCGCCATCCGGCACTATGCCGACCTGATACCCGCTGCCGTCGAACTTCTGTGCTGCGAGCGATGCGCGCTGGCCGGCCGAGAGCCCCTTTACCCAGGCTTCGAAACCGTCCTTGCTGACCAGATGGATCGCGACAGCATCCTGACCCCGGTCTGGCTGGATCAGCGGTTGGCGGTTCATCGGTTGCGGGTCGGCCATGCGGGGCATTCTCCGGTAAATCAGCACAAGGGTTGGCAAAGCCAGTCCGGTGCTGTTCCTGATTTCCTGCGCGCTGTCGAGTGCCTCAGCACTCGCAATTTGGCTCGGTCCACGCTACATCGCGCCGCATGACCGAATATCAGGTGATCGACAGCGAGCAGACCGTCTACCGTGACGGCACCATCAAGCTTCACGGGCCGGAAGGGTTCGAGGGGATGCGGAAAGCCGGGCGGCTGGCCGCAGAAATCCTCGACGAACTGACCGGTTTCATCGCGCCGGGCGTGACCACGCAGGACATTGACGACAAGGTGCGTGGCATGATGCTCGATGCCGGGGCTGTTCCGGCGACGCTGGGCTATCGCGGTTACACGCATAGCTGCTGCACCTCGATCAATCACGTGATCTGCCACGGGATTCCGGGTGACAAGGCGCTGAAGGACGGCGACATCGTCAACATCGACGTGACCCCGCTGCTTGATGGCTGGCACGGCGATACCAGCCGGATGTATTTCGCCGGGGAGCCGTCGCTCAAGGCGCGCAAGCTGGTCGACGTGACTTACGAATGCCTGATGCTGGGGATCGAGGCCGCAGGGAAGCCTGGTGCGCGGCTGGGCGATATCGGCGCTGCGATTGAAGCCCATGCCAGCCAGTTCCGTTATGGCGTGGTGCGCGAATTCTGCGGCCATGGCCTCGGCCGCCTGTTCCACGATGCCCCTGAAGTGATCCACGCGGCGCAGGCGGGCACCGGGCCGCTGCTGAAGCCGGGCATGTTCTTCACCATCGAGCCGATGATCAATCTGGGCAAGCCCTGGGCCAAGGTGTTGGGCGATGGGTGGACGGCGGTCACGCGGGACAAATCGCTCTCGGCCCAGTTCGAGCATTCGCTCGGCATTACCGACAACGGGATCGAGATTTTCACCAAGAGCCCGAAAGGCCTCGACAAACCGCCTTACTGAGGGCCGCCTCTACTGAGGGCCACCTTAATGAGCCGGGCCGACCACCCGCCGGTAGAGGTGCCAGGTTGCATGGCCCAGCACCGGCAGGGCAACCAGCAGACCAAGGAACAGCGGCACCATCGCCACGAACAGCGTTGCCGCGATCACGATGGCCCAGACCAGCATGATCGTGCCGTTTGACCGCATCGTGGCAAGGCTGACGATGATGGCGGTCAGGAAGTCCACTTCACGGTCCACCAGCATTGGCAGGCTCATCACGGTGATCGCATAGAAGGCGAGCGCCATCAGCCCGCCGAGCACGCTGCCGACGGCCAGCATAGCGATCCCGGCCGGTGTGCCGAACAGCGCGAGCGATTCCGAACCCAATCCGCT
>NCJP01000020.1 GCA_002278985.1 Erythrobacter sp. 34-65-8 | reverse complement strand
GCTTCCGCCTCAGCGCGGTTCGATGTCATGATGATCACCATATCGAGTTCGGGCAGGATAATGTTGCGCAGCACCACGCCACCGATGAAACCGCGCCGCTCGACAATGCGCACGGGAGTATCGCCGCAATCCTTGAGAGGCACGCTGAACGACCACTGTCCAAGCGCGGCATAGCCATATTCTGGCTTGCCTTCCCACATCACTGCACGCTGGGCCTCGGGCAGGAGTTTGCCGGTCATCAGGGCGCGATCAAACACGAGCAAATCGCGGGCCGTGCCGTACAGGGCACCCGCAGCGCCGAAATTTTCCAGCCGGAATGCAGATGATTCCGGTTTTCCCGCAGCAAACCCTGCCACCGTGGGCTCGGCGCGGGGGAACAGGCCCAGGCTGGTGAGCCCGAGCGGCTGGGCAATGCGCTCGGCAATCAGGGTTTCGTATGATTTGCCGCTGGTCGCTTCGATCACCGCACCCAACATGATGAAGTCGCAGTCACCGTAAAAGAACTCGGACAGCGGTTCGCGGGCGGTTGGACCTTCACACCAGGCACGCCCGGTCTCGGGGCTGCCGGGTTCGACCATGTAGAAGGTTGGCCAGTCGTCCCTGCCGACGGGGCCTTCTTCGGTGCGCGGCAGTCCGGACACATGCTGCATCAGCATCCGCGCGGTGATCCGGTTGGCATAGGGCGCCTTGCTGTCAGGCAGGTAGCGGATGATCGGCGCATCGAGATCGAGCCGTCCGGCGGCGACTTCCTGCATGGCAATGGTAGCTGTCACCTGCTTGGTTACAGATGCCCAGCGCCAGACCTTGCCCAATTCGTGCGCGGTACCGCCACCTGGGGCAATTTCTCCGATCGCGCGTTCGAACATGATCGTATCGCCGCGCGCAATCAGGATTGTGCCCGGTGCTGTGACAGGGTCGAGTGCGGCAGATACCGCATTCGCGTTAATCGCAGGCGGCGCGGCAGTTTCATGAGCCGCAGCCGGGAGGGCTCCAAGGATCAGTGCCGCACATCCCACGAGCCAGTTCCCGAACCGCATCTGCATTGTCTTAGTCCTTCCGGCTGCCTGGTTTCGTGACAGCTACGCGGGCAAGCGCCTCGGGGATGTCCTCTTCCGCGAAAGTGGGGAAATTGAGCTGGACGAGCGGGAAGAACGGCACGCCGAGATCGGCATCGCCTGCCGAACGGTCGACGAGTGCGACTTCTGCAATCACCTTCCCACCTTCGCGTTCCACCGCTTCGATTGCTTCGCGACTGGAGAGCCCGGTGGTGACCACGTCCTCCACCATCAATACCCTGACACCTTCTGCAAGAGCGAAACCGCGGCGCAGTTCGAAAGTGCCGGTCGGGCGTTCGAGAAAGATCGCATCCTTGCCCAACGCACGCCCCATTTCATGGCCGATGATCAGCCCGCCCATGGCAGGAGAAACGACCACGTCGATCTCGCTGCGAATCTCGCGCGGCAGCCGCTGGGCGAGGGCGAGGGCAAGCCGGCCAGCCCGCTCGGCGTTCATCAGCACCCGCGCGCACTGGAGGTAGTGGGCACTGTGGCGGCCACTCGACAGCACGAAATGGCCTTCCAAAAGGGCCTCGCAGCTACGGAATTCGGACAGTACGTCTTCGTCGGTCATGAGTCGCTTTTCCGGGAGTTCACTGTGACTTGCTTGGGGGGCAAGCGATGTTGCGGATTTTTCTCCTAGAAGCGCTTGAGGCACTGGGCAAGCGCGCGTATAGGCCCGCCTTGACGCCCCCGTTAAGGGGGGTGGTGCGGTCGCTACAGGCGGCTGGAAATCAAAAACGGAAAGCGTCGGATTGATGAATTTCGGTAATGCGCCTCGCGAGGCAATCGGCAGGAAAGTAACTGCATGGACGGCCGCTGCGCTTGCGCTGCTGCCCGCTACGGCCCTTGCGCAGGACGTTCCTGCCGATGCTGCCGCGCCTGTTGACGCACCCGCTGCGGATGCGGCCGCTGCAGCAGCCACGGCTGACGCCGCGACGGGTTACACCCCGCTCGGCGCTGACATGATCAAGGGCCAGCCGGTTGACGGCGCGCTCGATCTCCAGCCGCAGTTTTCGGACGTGGGCGAGTATGCCTTCGGCTTCCACGTTGCGCTCGTCTGGATCATGGCGGCTATCAGCGTGTTCGTGCTTGGCCTGCTGCTTTATGTCATGTTCCGCTACCGCAAGGCGGCCAATCCCACTCCGTCGAAAACCACCCACAACACTATGATCGAAGTGGTGTGGACCGTGGTGCCGGTGCTGATCCTGGTCGGTATTGCCATCCCCTCGATTTCGCTGCTTTCCAAACAGTACGAAACACCCCCCGAAGATGCGGTCACCGTGAAGATCACCGGTTACCAGTGGAACTGGGGTTATGAATTCCCGGACCAGGGTATTCCCGAATTCATCGCCAACATGATGCCGGTGGAAGATGCCAAGGCTGCCGGTCTTCCGGCGCTGCTGGAAGTTGACAACCGGGTGGTGCTGCCGGTCAACACGCCGATCCGCATCCAGACGACCGCTGCAGACGTGATCCATTCCTGGGCCGTGCCTGCCCTGTGGTTCAAGATGGATGCCGTTCCGGGCCGCCTCAACGAAAAGCTGCTCACCATCAAGGAGCCGGGCATCTATTACGGCCAGTGTTCCGAACTGTGCGGCGTGAAGCATGCCTACATGCCGATTGCTGTGGAAGCGGTGCCGCTGGAACAATGGCAGGCCTGGGTCCGCTCCAAGGGCGGCTCGCTCGGCGGTGAAGAGGAGGCTGCGGCTCCTGCTGCTGCTGCTGCTCCTGCCGCGGACGCTGCGCCGGCAACCACCACCACGACTGCGGCTGCTGCCGCTCCCGCTGCTGCTGCTCCGGCAGTCGGCCAGTAATCGCACCCAGGGTTGAAGAGAACGAACATGGCAACCACCGCGAACACCTTCCAGGCTCACGGCGATGACCACGCCCATCATGATGCCGATCACAAGCCGGCGTTCTTTGCGCGCTGGTTCATGTCGACCAACCACAAGGACATCGGCACGCTCTACCTGATCTTCGCCATCTGTGCGGGGATCATCGGTGGTGTGATTTCGGGCGTCATGCGCGCCGAACTGGCCGAGCCGGGCATCCAGGTGCTCGGCTGGTGGGTCGAGATCATGGGTGGCGAGTCCAGCTTCGAGGCCAACGCCCACTTGTGGAACGTGTTCATCACCGCCCACGGCCTGATCATGGTGTTCTTTATGGTCATGCCGGCGATGATCGGCGGTTTTGGCAACTGGTTCGTGCCGCTGATGATCGGCGCGCCGGACATGGCGTTCCCGCGCATGAACAACATTTCGTTCTGGCTCACTGTTGCCGGTTTCATGAGCCTGATGTTCTCGACTTTCGTCCCCGGCGGACCGGAAGGTAACGGCGCCGGGATCGGCTGGACCGCCTATGCGCCGCTGTCGACCAGCGGCTCGGTTGGCCCGGCAACGGACTTTGCGATCTTCTCGCTCCACCTTGCCGGTGCGGCGTCGATCATGGGTGCCATTAACTTCATCACCACCATCTTCAACATGCGCGCACCGGGTATGACCCTGCACAAGATGCCGCTGTTCGTGTGGTCGGTGCTAGTCACCGCATTCCTGCTGCTGCTGGCCCTGCCGGTGCTGGCCGCTGCGATTACCATGCTGCTGACCGACCGCAACTTCGGCACGACCTTCTTCAACCCGGCCGGTGGTGGTGACCCGGTGCTCTACCAGCACCTGTTCTGGTTCTTCGGCCACCCCGAAGTCTACATCATGATCCTGCCCGGTTTCGGCATCATCAGCCAGATCGTGGCGACCTTCAGCCGCAAGCCGGTGTTCGGCTACCTCGGCATGGCTTACGCCATGGTCGCGATTGGCGTGGTCGGCTTCGTCGTGTGGGCGCACCACATGTACACCGTCGGCATGGACGTGAATACGAAGATGTACTTCACGGCGGCCACCATGGTGATCGCGGTGCCGACCGGCGTGAAGATCTTCAGCTGGATTGCCACGATGTGGGGCGGCTCGATCGAGTTCAAGTCACCGATGGTCTGGGCGATCGGGATGATCTTCCTGTTCACCGTGGGCGGCGTGACCGGCGTCTATCTCGCCAACGGCGGTATCGACGATGTGGTCCACGACACCTACTTCGTGGTGGCGCACTTCCACTACGTGCTGTCGATGGGTGCCGTGTTCTCGCTCTTCGCGGGCTTCTACTACTGGTTCCCGAAGATGAGCGGACGGATGCACTCGGAGTTCCTGAGCCACGTGCACTTCTGGATCTTCTTCATCGGCGTGAACATGATCTTCTTCCCGATGCACTTCCTCGGGCTGCAGGGCATGCCGCGTCGCTATCCCGACTATCCGGAGGCCTATAGCTACTGGAACGAGATCGCGACGATCGGCTACACCGTGATGGCAGTCTCTATGGTCGTGTTCTTCGTCAACATGATCTACGCCTTCGTGGCGGGCAAGAAGGCGGGCGACAATCCCTGGGGTGAAGGTGCGACCACGCTCGAGTGGACCCTGTCGAGCCCGCCGCCTTACCACCAGTTCGAAACGCTCCCGGTGATCGAAGATCACCACGACTACCACGATCACCGCCCCGTTACCGCCTGATCGGCGGGCCCTTGGGGAAGGGCCGGGGTGATGCACCAGGGGAGGGGCGCGCTGGAGACGGTGCGCCCCCCTTGCTTTAACGAAGAGCCCGAGGCGCAAAATTCCGTCTCAGGCTCGGAAAAGATCGGATCAACCGCCTGTGACAACCGCGCCAACAGCCACTGTCCCGCTTCCGGCGGAATGGCGCGATTTCTTCGCGCTGACCAAGCCGCGGGTGATGAGCCTGGTGATCTTCACCGGCCTGTGCGGCCTGCTGGCAGCGCCGGGCAGCATTCACCCCGTGCTCGGCTTCACCGCGATCCTGTGCATCGCGATGGGCGCCGGCGGGGCCGCTGCGCTCAACATGTGGTGGGAGGCCGATCTTGATGCCGGGATGAAGCGGACGGCTGCCCGGCCAATCCCCGGCGGGCGGATGGACCCGACCAGCGCGCGTGACTTCGGGATCGGCCTGTCGGTTGGCTCTGTTCTGCTGATGGGCCTGGGCATTGGCTGGCTCGCAGCATCGATCCTGGCCGTATCCATCGTCTATTATGCCGTGATCTACACCATCTGGCTCAAGCCCCGCACGCCGCAGAACATCGTGATCGGTGGCGGGGCAGGCGCCTTCCCGCCGCTGATCGGCTGGGTGGCGGTGACCGGCGACGTGACGCTGATGCCGGTGCTGCTGTTCGCGATCATCTTCATGTGGACGCCGCCGCATTTCTGGGCGCTCGCACTGTTCGTGCAGATTGATTACGCCAAGGTCGGCATCCCGATGATGCCGGTGGTGCGCGGCGAGGCATCGACCCGCAAGCAGATCCTGGTCTATTCCATCCTGCTGTTGCCGGTTGCCGTGGCCCCGTGGTTCGTCGGGGGAACTGGCGCGCTCTATGGTGTGGTGGCCCTGGTCCTTTCCGCGCTGTTCGTGGCGCTGGCTGTGCCCGTGGCCACGCGCCGCGCAGGGGAGGGCGACACCATGCGCCCCGAAAAGCGCCTGTTCTCCTTCAGCGTGCTCTACCTGTTCCTGCTTTTCGCAGCGCTCGTCGCGGACGCGCTTGTCCGCCAGCAAGGATGGCTATCGTGACCCCTGATGAACTCGCCGAATACCGCCGCCGCCAGAAGGCGCGCAATCTCGTGCTCGGCGGCGTGCTCGTGTTTTTCGTGATCCTGTTCTACGCTCTGACCATTGTGAGGATGTAGCTGCCATGACCACCATGCCGCTGGAAGACCGCAACCGCCGGGTCGGGTTCTATGCCCTGCTCGGGGCAGTGGCCATGCTGGGCCTGGGCTATGCGGCCGTCCCTCTCTACGACCTTTTCTGCCGGGTGACCGGCTTCGGCGGGACCACCCAGAAGGCGACCGAACAGGAAGCCAGCCTGGCCGAACGCATGGCGCGCAGTGCCGGGGCCCGCGAGATATCGATCCGTTTCGACGCCAGCACCGCGCGGGACATGCCCTGGGCATTCAAGCCGGAACAGGTGACCGAAAAGGTCCAGATCGGGGTCCGGGATCTTGCCTTCTACACCGCCCGCAATGACAGCGGCGTGCCCATCACCGGCACCGCCACCTTCAATGTCGAGCCGGAACAGGCGGGCAAGTATTTCCACAAGGTGCAGTGCTTCTGCTTCACCGAACAGGTGCTCCAGCCGGGGCAGGAAGTGCGGATGCCGGTGCTCTATTTCGTCGATCCGGCCATCCTCGATGATCCGAACATGCGTGATACCCAGCAGATCACCTTGAGCTACACCTTCCACAAGTCAGCGATTCAGCCGAAAATTCCTGCGTCCTGACACTGGACCAAGCGCAACCGCCCGATTAAGGGCCAGACAAAGCATACTGACGGGGTACACGATTCATGGCCGGCACCGCGAACCACGATTATCACATTCTTCCGCCTGACATCTGGCCGTTCCTCGGCTCGGTCTCGGCGCTGACCTTTACCAGCGGCATGGTGCTGATGATGCACGACATGGCCAGTTGGCAGATCGTGCTCGGTCTGGGGATTGCGGGCCTGATCGCCACGTTCTTCAGCTGGTTCGGCAATATCGTGAAGGAAGCGCAGGCCGGGTATCATACCCCGGTGGTGCAGCTGCACCTGCGTTATGGCATGATCACCTTCATTGCCTCTGAAGTGATGTTCTTCGTCGGCTGGTTCTGGGCGTGGTTCGATTTCTCGCTGTTTCCTTCGGTGATTTCCGAGGTGGTGGCGGGCCAGTGGCCGCCCAAGGCGGTCGAAGCCGTGCTTGATCCGTTCAAGCTGCCGCTGCTCAACACGCTGATCCTGCTGTGCTCGGGCACCACGGTGACCTGGGCGCACCACTCGCTGATCCATGGTGACCGCGAAGGCCTGAAGAAGGGCCTGTGGCTGACCATCCTGCTGGGCCTGCTGTTCACCGCCATCCAGGCCTATGAATACAGCCACGCGCCGTTCCCGTTCGGCGAGAACACCTATGGTTCGGCCTTCTACATGGCGACCGGGTTCCACGGCTTCCACGTCCTCGTCGGCACGATCTTCCTGATCGTCTGCCTGGTGCGGACCTACAAGGGCCACTTCACCCCGCGCCAGCACTTCGGTTTCGAAGCGGCTGCGTGGTACTGGCACTTCGTCGACGTGGTGTGGCTGTTCCTGTTTGTCGCCATCTATGTCTTCGGAGGCGGGGACGCCCCGAAGATCTGATCGCTGATGAACGGCCCAGTGCCTGACAATCGAGGGGGGCAGCCAAGCATTCGCGAGGCTGCCCTTTTCGGTCTCTGCCCCCAGTGCGGCGCGAAGACGCTGTTCGAAGGGGTCGCCCAGTTCGCGCCCCGTTGCCGGGCCTGCGGGCTCGATCTCACCAAGTTCAATGTGGGTGACGGACCGGCCGCGTTCCTCACCCTGATCATTGGCGGGCTGATTGTCGGGCTGGCCCTGTGGCTGGAAATCGCGGTGACGCCGCCGTTCTGGGTCCACGCGCTGCTGTGGATCCCGCTGACATTCGGGCTGGTCATCTACGGCCTGCGCGTGGCCAAGGCAGCCTTGCTGGCAAGCGAGTATCGCAACAAGGCGGGTGAAGCGGGGCGGGATCAGGATTAATGCGCAAGATTCCCATCGTGCCGACGCTGGTCGTATTGCTGGCAGTCGCGATCATGATCGCCCTGGGCGTCTGGCAACTTGGCCGGGCTGAGGAAAAGGATGCGCTGCTCCAGCGTTATGCCGCCGCCGGGGCTTCAACGGACGCGGTCGCCTGGCCGATCAATGGCGATGCGGCCGAGCGCGTGCTCTACCGGCGTTCGCGGATCACCTGCGAGAGCCTCTCCGCGATGAAGCAGGTTGCCGGAACGGCGGCCAGCGGCGCGCGGGGTTGGGCCCATCGTGCAACCTGCACCCTGCCCGGGGGCGAGGCTTCGGCGCTGGTCGACATTGGCTGGTCTGCTGTGCCCAATCCCGCCGCCTGGACCGGCGGCCAGGTGAGCGGAATCATGGCACCGGGTCCGCGTCTGGTCGCTGACCCACCGCTGGCCGGTCTCGAACCGCTGGCCAGGCCCGATCCGCGCGAACTGCCCAACAACCACCTGTCCTACGCCGTGCAGTGGTTCCTCTTCGCGCTGACGGCACTGGTGATCTACGGTATTGCCCTGCGCCGCCGCTGGCGCGACCGCAGCTGAGCTTGGGGCGGGGCAAAGCGCCCTCGCTTGCCGAGGGCAGGCAGCATCGCTAGGCGGCAGGCACGATGGAATATATCTCGACCCGAGGAGCGGCTCCGGCGCTCGATTTCGAAGGCGCCACGCTGGCGGGCCTCGCGCCCGATGGCGGGCTCTATGTCCCACGCCAATGGCCGCGTTTTTCGCCCGACGAGATTACCGCCATGCGCGGCCTGCCTTATGCCACGCTTGCGGCGCGGGTGATGCAGCCGTTTGTCGGCGACTGCCTGGCCCCTGAACGGTTGCAGACCATGTGCGACGCCGCATACGGCCGCTTTGCCCACAAGGCGGTGACCCCGCTGGTCCAGCTTGACGAGCAGCACTGGGTACTGGAGCTGTTTCACGGGCCCACCCTGGCATTCAAGGACGTGGCACTGCAGCTGCTCGGCCTGCTGTTCGAGGAATTCCTGAGCCGCCGGGCCGAGAACCTGACCATTGTCGGGGCAACCAGTGGGGATACTGGGTCCGCCGCGATCGACGCCGTGGCCGGGCGCGAGGGAATCGATATCTTCATGCTCCACCCGCGCGGCCGGGTGAGTGATGTCCAGCGCCGCCAGATGACCACGGTGCTTGCCCCCAACGTTCATAACATCGCCATCGACGGCAGCTTTGACGATGCCCAGGCGATGGTGAAGCGGATGTTCAATGATCCGGATGTGACCGGCCGGTTCCGCATCGGCGCGGTCAACTCGATCAACTGGGCGCGGCTGATGGCGCAAGTGGTCTATTACTTCGCCACCGCGCTTCAGCTGGGCGCGCCCGAACGCAAGGTCGCCTTCAGCGTCCCCACCGGCAACTTCGGCGACGTGTTCGCGGGTTACGTAGCAGCCAGGATGGGCCTGCCGGTCGAACGGCTGATCGTGGCCACCAACGTCAACGACATTCTCCACCGCGCACTGAGCGAGGGTGACTATTCCGCCGGCACGGTCACCCCTACCGCTGCACCGAGCATGGACATCCAGGTGTCCTCCAACTTCGAGCGGCTGCTGTTCGATCTTGGCGGGCGCGACGGGGTGGCCATGGCCGAGCAGATGCGGGGGTTCGAGGCGAGCAAGGCGATGCGCCTGACCAATGCCCAGCGGGAAGGTGCAGCGGCGCTGTTCACCAGCGCGCGGGCCGATGCCGATGACACGGCGCAGGCCATGCGCTGGGCTTATGAACAGTGCGG
The DNA here is from genome assembly GCA_002278985.1 of Erythrobacter sp. 34-65-8. Lineage (GTDB taxonomy): Bacteria > Pseudomonadota > Alphaproteobacteria > Sphingomonadales > Sphingomonadaceae > 34-65-8. Next base: position 3,616 of record NCJP01000020.1, on the reverse strand, counting down.
CCAGGTGCTCGATCCCCATACGGCGATCGGCCTCCATGCCGCGCGGGAGAGTGGTCTCGGCGCCAATATCCCGGTCATAACGCTCGCCACCGCGCATCCGGCCAAGTTTCCGGACCCGGTCGAGCGGGCGACCGGCCTGCGCCCGACCTTGCCTGCCCGGGTGGGCGACCTGTTCCAGCGCGAGGAACGGTTCACCGAGCTGGCGGGTGGGTACGACAATGTCGCGGCCTACATTACCGAACGCGCCGTGCCGGCCGCCTGATGGCTGAAGTTGTTCTCGATCCCGTACTCATGGTGGGCGAGGGGTGGGATGCTTACCGGCTGCTCGACAGCGGGCATGGCCGCAAGTGGGAACAGTACGGCCCCTACCGCTTCATCCGCCCTGAACCGCAGGCGATGTGGAGCCCGCGCGTCGAGGAATGGCAGGCCGACGGCGAATTCGTGCCCGGTTCGGACGAGGATGGCGGCGGGCGGTGGAGCCTGTCACCCGAAGTCCCCGCCGAAGGTTGGCCTCTGGCATGGCGCATTGCGCGCTTCACCGCCCAATGCACCCCGTTCCGGCACCTCGGCTTCTTCCCCGATATGGCCCCGGTGTGGGACTGGATGGGAACGCAGCTAAGCCCTGCCTCGGCGGAGGGGCACACGACGCTCAACCTGTTCGGCTACACCGGAGTCGGCTCGCTGGCGCTGAGCGAATACGGCCCGGTGGTTCACGTCGATGCGAGCAAGAAATCGGTCGCGCAGGCGCGGGATAACGCCGCCCTTTCAGGCATGGCCGATCGCCCGATCCGCTGGCTGATCGATGACGCGACGAAGTTCGCCGCACGCGAAGTACGGCGAGGGCGGCGCTATGACGGCATCATTCTCGATCCGCCCAAGTTCGGGCGCGGTCCCGACGGCGAGGTCTGGCGTCTGGAAGATGGCCTGCCCGGGCTGGTGGGCGATTGCGGTCAGTTGCTGGATGACAGCAGCCGCTTCCTGTTCCTGACAGTCTATGCCGTGCGGATGAGCAGCCTTGCCCTGGCTGGCTTGCTGGCTGAAAAGCTCGCCCATCTGCCCGGCGTGATCGAGCATGGCGACCTGTGCGTGCGGGAAAGCGGGGAGGGTGCACGGCATCTGCCCACCGCGATCTTCGCACGTTGGCGGCAAAACGGCTAAGGCGGCAGACAATGGCTGATTCGCTGATCCTTGAAGTGACCGATCTCGAGCATGACGTGCTCACCGGGATCTATTCCGAAGAAACCGGCAAGCCGCAGCCCTTGCGGATCAGCATCGCCGCGCGCCTGAAGTGCGCCGAGCATTACGCGCCTGACACGCCGCTCGACGCGAGCAAGAATTACATGGACCTCAAGTTCGCCGCGACCGGCGCGCTGCCGGAGGGGGTTCACTTCAAACTGATCGAGGCCGTGGCAGACCACATCTGCGAAACCCTGTTCCTGCAGGACGACCGGGTCGAGGCGGTTACCGTCAAGATCGTCAAGCTGGCGATTGCCGAGGCGAACGAGAAGATCGGCATTACCATGACCCGGGAGCGGCGCTGACATGGCGGGGCAGGCGGTCCTGACGGTCGGCGCCCTGTCTGCCGCTGCGCTGGATGCCGCTTCGCAGTTCCATCACGAGTGGGTCGGGCAGGTCAGGCAGCAGGCCGAGCAGGGCGCTGACGCGGTCGCAATCGTCATGCGGCCTGCACCGGTGGATCATACCGACTGGCGGCGCGCTGCTGCCCGTGACCTTGCCCGGGCCCTGGCACCGGTTCGCGTCAATGTGCTGTCGGGGGGCGATGAGGCCGCGATTTCCGCGACGCTCACATATTTGGGAAATGCGCCGGGAGTCACGGGGCATTATCTCCCGCTTCATGGAAATTGATACCGCCGCTGCGCGTGTGCCGGAATCGGGGCCTGAACCAGGTGCCGCAATGCTGCGTGACGGCTTCGGGCGCCGGATAAGCTATCTCCGCCTTTCGGTGACCGACCGGTGCGACTTGCGCTGCGGCTATTGCATGCCTGAAAAGATGCAGTTCCTGCCCCGGCGCGAGGTGCTGAGCCTGGAAGAGCTCTACCAGCTATCGCTCGGCTTCATCGCGCGCGGGATCACCAAGATCCGCCTGACCGGCGGCGAACCACTGGTGCGCCGCGACATGCCGGACCTGCTCCGTGCGCTTGGCAGGCTGCTGGGTGCCCATGGCGGGCAAGGGCGCCTGGACGAGCTGACGCTCACCACCAACGGTACGCAACTGGCGGGCTTTGCAGGCCAGATCGCGGATGCCGGGGTCGAGCGGATCAATGTCTCGCTCGATACGCGCGATCCCGCCCTGTTCGCCCGGCTGACCCGGCGAGACCGGTTGGCGGATGTCCTCACCGGCATAGCCGCGGCCAAGGCGGCCGGGCTCAGGGTCAAGATCAATACGGTCGCCCTGAAGGGGCTGAACGAGGATGAAATCCCTGAACTGATCCGATGGGCCCATGGCGAAGGCCATGACCTGACCCTGATCGAGGTCATGCCGCTGGGTGAGGTCGATGAGGACCGGGTTGACCATTTCCTCCCGCTCACTGCCGTGCGGCAGCGGCTGGAGGAGATATTCACCTTGCAGGAAAACGGCCACAGCAGCGGGGGGCCGGCACGCTATCTCACAGTCGCGCAAACCGGCGGGCAGCTGGGCCTGATCTCGCCCCTGACCAACAATTTCTGCGCCAGCTGCAACCGCATCCGGGTGACGGCAACCGGCCAGCTTTATCCCTGCCTCGGCGGGGGGGAGCGGGTCGACCTGCGGGCGGCGCTGCGGTCAGACGCGCCCGATGCCAACCTCGCTCTGGCGCTGGACGAAGCGATGCGGATCAAGCCTGAACGCCACCATTTCGATATTTCCGCCCGCGGCGCTGCACCGGCGCAGCCGCGCCATATGTCGGTGACGGGGGGATGAAGCAGGGCATTCGGATCGTCTATCTGGGGCGGCTGGCCGAGGTGGCCGGAAAGCCCGAGAGCGAGATCGGGTCCAGCTTCGGCGAACTGGACTGGCCGGACATTCTTGCCGTGCTCGACAATCATGTTGCTGACGGTCTTGCCGATGCGGTTCGTGACGAGAGAGTGAAAGTGGCGCTCAACGGGGCAGTGCTGGCCGACCGCGAATCGCTGGTGGCCCGGAACGGTGACGAGGTCGCCTTCCTCCCGCCCGTCAGCGGAGGCTGAGCAAAGCGCCATGCCGATGCGCGATATCCGCCTGCTGGACCGGATGTTTGTCCCCGGCGCGCTGATCGGCCCGTTCACACAGGCCAATCCGGGGCTGGGCGGGGTCTGCACCTTTGTGGGGGAAGTGCGGCCCGACGAGGGTGTCGAGGCGCTGGAGCTGACGCATTACGAGCCGCTCACGCTGCCCGGAATGCATGAGCTGGCCGACCGGGCCTTCGCGCGGTTCAAGCTGATGGGCTTGCTGATGGTTCACCGCGTCGGCCAGATGCAGCCGGGTGAGCCGATCGTGTGCGTTTCAGCAGCCGCGCTGCACCGGCGCGATGCGATCGATGCAGTCGATTTCTGCATGGACCATCTCAAGAGCGCGGCCTGGTTCTGGAAGCGCGAAAAGCGCGCTGATTGCTGGCACTGGATCGAGCCGCGCGCCGAC
>NCJP01000196.1 GCA_002278985.1 Erythrobacter sp. 34-65-8 | reverse complement strand
CGAGCAGCGCCTTGCCGTAGCGCGATGCGATCTCGTCGTAGGAGAACGGGAAGATCTCGCCCTCGGCCTGCACGTAGCCGGCATGGGTCGTGAGGCTGGCCTCGTAGGCGGCCGCGCCGTCCGAGCCCGTCACCTCGCGCAGGATCAGCCCGTCGGGGCCGATGTTGAAGTCCGAGTAGAGGAAGTCGACGCGCTGCATCTGGAAGGCGACGGAGGGCGTCGAGTTCATCGTGAACCGGAAGGCCCGGCTGTCCGAGAACCGCTCGTTGTCGTACCACGCGTAGCCCGCCGAGAAGGTCAGGTCGGCGACGTAGTCGTTCGCCAGGCGGTAGCGCACGTCCGGATGGGCGAGGCGGTAGGCGGCGAGGCGCGGGGCCAGCCACTGGGCGTAGAATTCGCGCGGCGCGGCAATGGTGTAGCGGTCGCTCGCCTGCCCCGCCTGCATCGCCTGAACGCTTTCCTCGAACTTGAGGAACCCCTCGCGCAGCGCATCGAGCCCGGCGCGGCCTTCGTCGGTCAGCTCCAGCCCCTTGCTGGTGCGGCGGAACAGCACCGTGCCGAGGTGATCCTCCAGCGCGCGGATCTGCTGCCCGACCGCCGCCGGGGTCACCGCCAGTTCGTCCGCCGCGCGGGTGAAGCTGAGATGGCGCGCGGCAGCGTCATAGACGCGCAGGGCGTTGAGGGGCAGGTGCGTGCGCTTCATGGCGGAAGGGCTGTTACTGCGCTTCGGCCGGCGCCGCCAGCGGGAAGAACGGGATCCGCACCTCGATCGGCAGGCCGTTGGCGCGGTGGAACTTGTAGAACCCCTCCATCGATCCGTGCGGAGTGGTCAGCGGGCAGCCGGAGACATAGTCATGGCTCTGCCCCGGGGCGAGCATCGGCTGCTCGCCCACCACGCCCTCGCCATCGACCAGGTTGACCATCCCGCGCCCGTCGGTGATCCGCCAGTGTCGGGTGAGCAGCTGGACCGGCTCGTCCCCGCCGTTCTCGATCCGGATGTGATAGACCCAGAACCAGCGGCCCGAATCCGGCTGCGACTGCTCGGGCAGGAAATTGACCGCAACGCGGACGGTAATGCCGTGGGTCGTGGCGGCGTGCTGGAACAACTGCTTCATGGCCCTGCCAAGGTAGCGAGGCGAAGGCGCGGGTGCAATCGTGCGCGTAGGCTTATCGGCGGCTGAGTTCTTCCTCCACCTGCCCCAGCCGTTCCTTGCCGAAGAACATCTCAGCTCCGACGAAGAATGTCGGGATGCCGAACGCCCCCCGGTCCACCGCCGCTTGCGTGCTGTCCATCAGCGCCTGCTTGATGGCAGCGTCCTGTGTGGCTGCGAAAAGCGCCTGGCCGTCAAAACCGGCCCCGGCCAGCACCGCGCCGATCGCCTGGGGATCGTCCACCGGCACGCCCTGTTCCCACAAGGCGGGGAGCAGGGCATCGACCAGACGGATGCGGTCATCGCCCTCCACTGCCAGCAGCATCCGCTGCAGCGTGACCGAATTGAACGGAAACTGCGGATGGAGGCGGTATTTGTCGAACCCGTGCTTAGCGATGAAGCGCTCCATTTCCAGCATCCCGTATGCGACCTTGCCCTTGACGTCCGCATCACGGACCATTGGCGGCGCGTTTCCGGTCAGGCGGTGCATCCCGCCCAGGAACACCGGCGTCACCGCCAGCGCGGCCCCGGTACGCGCCACCAGCTCTTTCAGGGGATACCAGGCGAGGTAGGCATTGGGGCTGACGAAATCGAACAGGAACTCGACAGTACGGGGCGTAGTTGTGGGCATGGCAGGCGGTCCTCCGGCTGATGGCCCACGCTTGCTAGCGGGGACAGTCAGGCAAGGCCACTGGCACTCGTAACGATTCAGTATTGCTATTGATAATCGTTCGCATAAACTGACGGACGCAACGCCGGAGGATTCCATGACCGACCCCGATCGCCCAGCCCGCCCTGATCGCCCCGACCTTAGGGCCTGTGCCCTGCCCCACCCGCTGCCGGCCTGCCGCCGCGAGCAGGCCCTGCTGCTGATGTTCCGCCGCATGGCCATTCACGGCCTGCACGATGCCCATGCCAGCATGGTTGCGCTGGACCAGTTCGGCGGCGGCTTCCTGCGCGCCCTGCATCTGATGCGGGCGTTCCTGCATGGCCTGGCCCGCCATGCAAGCGGCCGAATCCAGGTCGCCCCGGGTTGCGCCCCGCGCATGACCCGGCATGAGGTGCTGGTTGTCGCGGCGATGTCGGGCGGTTGCCCGGTGGCCCTGCTGGAACTGTCCGGGCCGGATGGCTATGCTGACCTGCTGACCCTGGCCCAGGCCCTGCAGGGCGAACTGTCAGCCTAGTACACCCCCACCAGCTTGGCCCCGGCAATCACCAGCACCAGCCCGAGCGCCCGGGTCAGCCACGGGCTTTGCAGGCGGATGCCGAGGCTGGTTCCGGCAAGGGCACCAGCCAGCGCAGCCGCGGCATAGAGCGGCAGTTGCGGCGGGAGCGATCCGAGCGAGGCCACATTCCCCGCCAGCCCGGCCAGCGAATTGACCAGCACGAACACCGCCGCCACCCCGGCGGACTGCCGCACCGGCGACCACGCCATGAACAGCAGGACGGGGGAGAGGAAGATACCCCCGCCGGTACCGGTCAGGCCGGACAGAAGCCCGATCCCCGCCCCGGCCACGATCCCGGCCCAGACCGGCGGATCGCGCCAGTCGCTCTCGGTCCGCAGCGCCTTCGGCCAGAGCAGGCGGGCCGCCGCAATCCACAGCACCACGCCCATGAGCGGGCGGTAAAACTCGCCCGGCAGGTGGATGCCGCCACCGACGAACGCCATCGGCGTGGCACCAAGCAGGAAGGGCCACAGCACCCGCCAGCGGAACTGCTTTGCCACCACATAACGCCACGATGCGAGCGAGCCGACCAGCACGTTGAGCGCCAGCGCGGTCGGCCGCATCACCGCAGGCGGCACGCCGAACAGTGCCATCAGCGCGATATAGGCGGAAGCGCCCGCATGGCCGACGCTGGAATAGAGCGCGGCGGCAAACATGATGCAGACCGCCAGTGCCCAGTCTGCCGCCACCAGCGCGTCCATCGCCCGATCCCGGCCTGAATCCGGGCCCTAGATGCCGGCCCGGTCGAACGCCTGGGCAAGGTCCTCGATCACGTCGAGCGGATCCTCCAGCCCGACATTGATCCGCAGCATCCCCTTCTCTCTGAAGCAAATCAGTGGATGTTGTACCTCCCCGTCATGCTGCTTTCTTTCGTGGCAATGATCCCTCTTATCATTGTCGGTGAGGCGAAGCATCGTCTCCGTGAAGTCTTTGTGCTGGCGATTGCAATTTTGCTGGCCGCGGTCATCTGGATGGCGCTCTCCAATCACAGTATCTGGTCTATTGCCATCGCGCTCTTTTTGTTTTTTGTGGGTTTCAATGTGCTGGAGGCAAGCTTACCTTCTCTGGTGGCCAAGTTCTGCCATCCGGGCGCCAAGGGAACGGCCACTGGCGTATATACCACCGCGGAGTTTTTAGGGGCATTCAGTGGCGGTTTGTTGGGAGGATTACTTTATCTGCCCGGTCAACACAACTACA
>NCJP01000195.1 GCA_002278985.1 Erythrobacter sp. 34-65-8 | reverse complement strand
CAGCATCAACCAGCATCTGGGTCCTGACTTCCGCCGCGTGCGGATCGGGATCGGGCATCCGGGGCACAAGGACCGGGTCACCGGCCATGTGCTGGGCAACTACGCCAAGGCGGAAATGGACGACCTTGCCGCCATGCTCGGCGCCATCGGCGCGGAGGCGGAATGGCTCGCCAAAGGCGACGACGCGCGCTTCATGAACGAATATGCGCTGCGGATGCAGGGGTGAGGCGTGAGCGGCAAGGTGACTGTCATCAGGATGCGCTGGTGGGGGCATCTGCTCTTCGTCTTTCCGCTCCTGTTCCTTCCACCAATCGGCGTTGCCATGGGATCGGCCGGGATTGATCTGCTGAACGAGCCGGGCGGGTGGTGGAAAGGCCCCATCATCATCGCTGGTGCCGGCGTTTTCCTGTTCGCTGGCGTCCTGATGCTGAATCTTCTGTTCACCTTTCGCCTGGAGATCGACAGCCGATCATTGCGTCTGGTCGGCAATCTCTGGACCCACGACATAAGCTGGCGGGAAATCACCCGCATATCGAAAGTCCACAACCCCAGGGGCATCGGTTATCACGTGCTGATCGAAGTAGATGGATCGCGCTTGCCCCGCCGCCACTGGCACCGCTTATGGTTGGCAGGCTATCAGATCCCCACCCCGATGGACAAACACCCGACAGAGCTGGCCGCTTACCTCAAGCGCAAATGGCGTGAGGCGCTGAGGCGCCAGCAGGCGGAAGCGAGCGCCCAGTGAACCGTGTCCTGATCATCGGCCCGTGCGGTTCGGGCAAGAGCACCCTCGCCCGCGAACTGGCGCCGCGCATGGGCCTGCCGCTGGTCCACATGGACCAGCTCGGCTGGCAGCCCGGCTGGATCGAGACGGAAAAGCCCGAACTGCATCGCCGGATCGGTGAGGCCGTCGCGGGCGAACGCTGGCTGATCGAGGGCAATTACGGCAGCACGCTGGGGCCTCGGCTCGAACGGGCGGATACCGTGCTCTACCTCGATTTCCCGATCACGCTGTGCCTGTGGCGGCTGGTTCGCCGCATCTGGACCCATCGCGGCCGGTCCCGCCCCGACATGCCGCAGGATTGCCCTGAACGGTTCGACCTCGCGTTCTTCCTCTACGTGGTCAACTGGAACCTCGGCCCGCGTCCCCGCACCGAAGCAGCCATTTCCCCCTGGCTTGGCAAGGTTGTGCGCCTGAAACACCCGCGAGAGCTTGCGCATTGGCGAAAGCTGCATAACCTCGGCTGATCCCATCAGCAGCCGAGGATTTCCCCATGCCCCAGCTTGACCGCCGCAGCCTGCTTGCCGGTGCTGCCGCCGCTTCCGCCCTTGCCGCCACCTCTGCGGCCCCTTTGCGCGCTGCTACCGGCGAACCCGACCTCACGGGCAAGGCGATCCTGATCACGGGCTCCTCGTCCGGTTTCGGGAGGCTCGGGGCCGAGTATTTCGCCCGCCGCGGTGCCCGGGTTTTCGCCACCATGCGCGGCCTCCCTCGCCCGGAAGGCGAGGAACTGCGCGCACTGGCCGCAGCGGACAGACTCGATATCCACCTGATCGAAATCGATGTCCTGTCGGACGAACAGGTTGCCGCCGGGGTGGCCGAGGCCGAACGGATCAACGGCGGCCCGCTCGATGTGCTGGTCAACAATGCCGGGATCGGCATCACCAGCCCGGTTGAGGTGCAGGACATGGAAGCGACCCGGCTGATCTTCGATACCAACGTGTTCGGCTGCCACCGCATGGCGCGCGCAGTCCTGCCCGGAATGCGGACGCGCAAGTCCGGCCAACTGTTCCAGATATCAAGCCAGCTCGGGCGCGTAATTGCGCCATATTCTGGCCATTATTCCGCCACAAAGTTTGCGCTGGAGGCGATGAGCGAACAGCTTGCTTACGAACTTGTGCCGCACGGGATCGATGTCACGATCATCCAGCCCGGCGGTTATCCGACCGACGTATGGGTCAATCGCAACGCCTATTCCTCTGCGCTGAAAGCGCGCGCAGAAGCGGCGCACGCGGCCGGCTATCCGGAGCAGGTCGCGCGGATGGGCGTGGAAGACGGCTCCGGACGCAGCGCCGACCCGATGGACGTGCCGCGCGAGATTGCCCGGATCATCGCCCTGCCCGCCGGAACCCGCCCCTTGCGCGTCCCTGTCCACCCTGGCCCCAAGCCGCAGGTCGCGATCAACGATGTGAGCGCAAAAACCCAGGTCGAATGGCTTGGCCGCTCGCCCACCCTTGGGCCGTTGGTGCGCGCGGTGCATAACGTCTGACTGGCGTTGTGCGCGGCAGGCGGCTAAGGGCCCCCGCCAAAGCTATTACCGGAGTTTTCGATGGGTTTCCGTTGCGGAATTGTCGGACTGCCCAATGTCGGCAAGTCCACGCTGTTCAATGCATTGACCGAGACGCAGGCCGCACAGGCTGCGAACTATCCGTTCTGCACGATCGAGCCGAACGTCGGCCAGGTCGCCGTGCCCGACGAGCGGCTCGAACGGCTGGCCGAAATCGGCAAGTCGGCCAAGGTCATCCCGACCCAGTTAGCCTTTGTCGATATTGCCGGCCTGGTGAAGGGCGCAAGCAAGGGCGAAGGCCTGGGCAACCAGTTCCTCGGCAATATCCGCGAAGTTGACGCGGTGGTCCACGTGCTGCGCTGTTTCGAGGATGATGACATCCAGCACGTCGCCAACAGGGTCGATCCGATTGCGGACGCTGAAGTGGTCGAGACAGAGCTGATGCTGTCCGATCTCGAAAGCCTCGAAAAGCGGGTTCCGGCCGCGGCCAAGAAGGCTGCCAGCGGTGACAAGGAAGCCAAGGCCATGGCCAGCGTGCTGGGACAGGCGCTCGACCTGCTGCGCGAAGGCAAGCCAGCCCGCCTGACCGAGCCGAAGGATGACGAGGAAGCCCGCCTGTTCGCGCAGGCCCAGCTCCTCACCGCCAAACCGGTACTTTATGTCTGCAATGTGGCAGAAGAAGACGCCGCGACCGGCAACGCCATGTCCGGACTCGTGTTTGCAAAGGCGCAGGCCGAAGGGGCCGAGGCAGTCGTCGTCTCGGCCGCTATCGAAAGTGAACTCGTCACCATGCCGGTGGAAGACCGGGGCGAATTTCTCGAAGCGCTCGGGCTCACCGAAAGCGGGCTCAGCCGGGTGATCCGGGCAGGTTACAAGCTGCTCGGCCTGAAGACCTTCTTCACGGTCGGCCCCAAGGAAGCCCGCGCCTGGACTTTCCCTTCCGGGGCCAAGGCTCCGCAGGCGGCCGGCGAAATCCATACCGACTTCGAACGCGGCTTCATCCGCGCTGAGACCATCGCCTTTGACGACTATATCACGCTTGGCGGGGAAGTCGGCGCGAAGGAAGCGGGCAAACTGCGCCAGGAGGGCAAGGAATACGTGGTGCAGGATGGCGACGTGCTGATGTTCAAGTTCAACGTCTAGGAGCCAAGTGCGGCCTGCTGCGTTACCCCTCAAACCATAGGGGATACGCGTGCTCGACAAATCGGAAAAGTTTCGCTGGCTGGTGCGGCTCGGCTTTCTCCCCGGCGACATGAAGGAAAAAGTCGATCCCTATCTCCGCCCGCT
>NCJP01000194.1 GCA_002278985.1 Erythrobacter sp. 34-65-8 | reverse complement strand
CTCCAGAGGTAATGCGGGTTTTAGCGGCGAACGCAATCAGGGGCTGTGGCGAATTCTATCAGAAAGAGAATATCGCATACCGCAAAGAGTTCGCCGTTGCGTGCAATAGAATGCCTGATGGGTCGGGGAAACCAGCATGGGTAGGTTATCAAGTCTGGTCAGCGAGTGGAGACGTTTTGGGACCCGATATGACTGCTGTTTACATGAAATTCGGTGGGCCGCCACGAGACGACCCTCGATAGGAGGTTATGATGGCGACTTATCGCGAGATTCAGGATCGCGTTCGGGCTCTAGTGGGATACACTCCCAAAACTTGTTGGATTGCGGACGTAAAATCCCAGCATGGATTAACGTCTCGAACAGCGTCCAACAGATTAACTAATGACCGCGTTCACCCTTGCCCAGCTGACAAAAAAACAGACATCGAAGCTGCGCTACGACAATTCGGGATGATCAAATGAAATTCGGCCGTCTCAACCACATCGGGGTCGCCACGCCCTCCATCGCGGACTCGATCGCGTTCTACCGCGACGTGATGGGCGCGACCGACATTACCGAGCCGTTCGATCTGCCCGAACAGGGGGTGAAGGTGTGCTTCGTCAACACTCCCACGCGCTCCGGAATGGACGGCACCCAGATCGAGCTGATCGAGCCACTCGGCGAAGGCTCTGCCATTCGCGGGTTCCTCGACAAGAACCCCTTGGGCGGGCAGCATCATGTCTGCTTCGAAGTGCCGGATATCGCGGCGGCGCGCGAATGGTTCGAGGGGCAGGGCAAGCGCATCCTCGGCCCCACCCGGATCGGCGCGCATGGCACGCCTATCTTTTTCGTCCATCCCAAGGACATGCAGGGCATGCTGACAGAGATCATGGAAACACCCGCAGGAGAGCACTGATGTCCTACGAAACTATCCTTGCAGAACGCGATGGCCCGCTGCTGACCATTACCCTCAACCGGCCCGAGCGATTGAACGCCATGCCACCTGCCATGGCGGACGAGATCGGCGCGGCGCTGTATGATCTGGGTGACGCGCGCGCGGTGCTGATCACCGGGGCGGGCAAGGGCTTCTGCTCCGGCGCAGACCTGGCCGCACGCGGCGAGGCCAGCGCGCTGGCGGCCAAGGGCGGCAGCCACCGGGCGCTGCAGAACCATTATAACCCGGCGGTCAGCCACGTGATGCGCCTGCAAGTGCCGGTGATCTGCGCGGTCAATGGCCCGGCGGCGGGCGTGGGATGCAGCCTTGCGCTGGCGGCGGATTTCACCATCGCGAGCAAGAGCGCCTATTTCCTCCAGGCCTTCGTCAACATCGGGCTGGTGCCCGACGGCGGCAGCACCTGGCTGCTCGCCCGCGCCATCGGCCGCGCCCGCGCCACCCGGATGATGATGCTGGGCGAGAAGATCGGTGCCGAACAGGCCGAGGAATGGGGCCTGATCTACAAGGCGGTGGAAGACGCCGACCTGATGGGCGAGGCCCGCGCGCTGGCGCTGAAGCTGGCCAACGGCCCGACGCTCGCCTACGCCACGATGAAGAAGAACATTGCCCTGGCGATGGACGGCACCCTGCCCGAAGTGCTGGTGGCCGAGGCCGAAGGCCAGCGCATCGCGGGCGCCAGCGCGGACGCGATGGAAGGCGGGATGGCTTTCCTCCAGAAGCGGAAAGCGGAATTCAAGGGGCAGTAAGATAGCCCTCTCCCCTTCAGGGGAGAGGGTTGGGAGAGGGGGAGGCGCGTTGCCCGCCCCTCTCAACTCCGGCTAGCGGGGCAAGCCCGCAAGCCTGCGTATCTCTCCCCTGAAGGGGAGAGAGCTTTGAGGTAAGACATGGCTAAGTTCGAAGATTGGCAGGCAGCAGCCGACAAGGAAGTGAAGGGCAAGGACCTCACCTGGCACACGCCGGAAGGGTTCCCGATCAAGCCGCTCTATACGGCGGAGGACGTGACCACCGATCCCGGCCTGCCCGGCTTCGCCCCGTTCACCCGCGGGGTGAAGGCGAGCATGTATGCGGGCCGCCCGTGGACGATCCGGCAATATGCCGGCTTTTCCACCGCCGAGGAATCGAACGCGTTCTATCGCCGCAATCTGGCGGCGGGTCAGAAGGGGCTGTCGGTCGCGTTCGACCTTGCCACCCACCGGGGCTACGACAGCGACCATCCGCGCGTGGTCGGCGATGTCGGCAAGGCAGGGGTCGCCATCGATACCGTCGCCGACATGCAGATCCTGTTCGACCAGATCCCGCTCGATCAGATGTCGGTCAGCATGACCATGAACGGCGCGGTGATCCCGGTGCTGGCCTTCTTCATCGTCGCGGCAGAACGCCAGGGGGTGAGCCAGGACAAGCTCGACGGGACCATCCAGAACGACATCCTCAAGGAGTTCATGGTCCGCAACACCTACATCTATCCGCCCGAGCCCTCGATGCGGATCGTGTCGGACATCATCGCCTATACCTCGGCCAACATGCCGAAGTTCAACAGCATTTCGATTTCCGGCTACCACATGCACGAAGCCGGGGCGACGGCGGTGCAGGAACTCGCCTTCACCATCGCCGACGGCAAGGAATATGCGAGCCGCGCGATGGCCGCCGGGCTGGATGTGGACGCCTTTGCGGGCCGCCTCAGCTTCTTCTTCGGTATCGGCATGAACTTCTTCATGGAGATCGCCAAGCTGCGCGCCGCGCGCACGCTGTGGTGGCGGGTGATGGACGGGCTCGGCGCGAAGAGCGAACGCAGCAAGATGCTGCGCACCCACTGCCAGACCAGCGGCGTCAGCTTGCAGGAGCAGGACCCCTACAACAACGTCATCCGCACCACGATCGAGGCCATGGCCGCGACGCTGGGCGGGACGCAGAGCCTGCACACCAACGCGCTCGACGAAGCCATTGCCCTGCCAACCGATTTCTCTGCCCGCATTGCCCGCAACACCCAACTGGTGCTGCAGGAGGAAAGCGGCATCTGCAACGTGGTCGATCCGCTCGGCGGCTCGTACTACATCGAGGCGCTGACACAGACGCTGGTGGAGCAGGCCGAGGCGCTGATGGCCGAAGTCGAGGCGGCTGGCGGGATGACCGCCTATGTTGCCACCGGCGCGCCCAAGGCCGCGATCGAAACGGCGGCGGCGCAGAAGCAGACCGCCATCGACAAGGGCGAGGCGGTGATCGTCGGCGTCAACAAGTACCGCCGCGAAACCGAAGACGCGATGGACACGCTGGAGGTGGACAACCACGCCGTGCGCGACAGCCAGATCGCGCGGCTGAAAGCGGTGCGGGCCGGGCGTGACGAGGCGGCCTGCCAGGTGGCGCTCAAGGCCCTGACCGAAGGCGCGGCGGGCGGGGCCAACGTGCTCGCCCTCGCGGTCGATGCGGCGCGGCACGATGCCACGCTGGGCGAAATCTCTGCCGCGATGGAAGCTGCCTTTGGGCGTTATGAAACCGTGCCCACTCCGGTGAAGGGCATCTATGCTGCCGCCTATGAAGGCGATCCACGCTATGCCCAGGTGGTGGCGGGCGTGGAAGAAGCGGCAGCCATGTTGCGCATTATGCTGGCAGCGGAGCACAAGCCTTATGCCAGTGATGCGGATTTGCTGGAGTTATGG
>NCJP01000019.1 GCA_002278985.1 Erythrobacter sp. 34-65-8 | reverse complement strand
CCAATCGCACCTCCCGAAGCAGCGGGCGGGCGGCGTCGCCGATGAGCGAGAAACCACCCCAATAGTAAGGATGCGAGGTGAGCGGATCGTCCATCAATGCCAGGCGGGATCGGCCAAGCGCATCGCCGATCGTGGAGCCGGGCCCTTCCCGGAACATCTGCGAGATCAGCCGTTCAGTTGCGCTGTAGTCGTCCGGAGCGGGCCAGTGACTGGCCATGACCGCTCTGCCGCCGGCCCCGATGAATGACCGGACCAGGCCATCGAGCGCGGTTCCGCCGCCACTGCCCACCCCGGCAGCCCTTGTGGCCTCGATGCTGGCTTCACCGGCCGTGTCGCAGGCAGACAGGATGACGATGTCAGCGTCGAGATCGAGATCGAAGATTTCCTCGAACGAAAGCAGGCCGTCGGACGTGCCTGAGCCGAACGAAGTCAGCAGCGCAGGCCGCGCCGGACACCCTGGTTCGGGCGGAGTGACCAGCCCATGGGTCGCGAAATGGAGCACGCGGAACTCATCCAGATCGCTGCGCGCGGAGATAGCGCTATCTGTGAATTCGGCGCGGGTGAGTATCTCCGAACCGGCATCGCCGATCAGCCCTCGGGCGATCCTCAATTCCGCATCGTCGATCGGCTGGTTCCAGATGCCCGCGCTCCAGCCGCACCGATTGCTGCCTCCGGCAATGACGGCACGGGCCTGTGGCGGCGGATCGACCCCGATGGGTTCGTTGCGACCAAGGCCGAGGTATTCGTGGGCGGCCTGCGAAACGCTGGCCTTGCGCGCATCGACAAAGGCCTGCGCCGATACGGCGGTGCTGATCTGCCGGCCCCGGCCAAGCCAGGCAACGCCGGTAAAGTCGTATTCGTCGCCCCCGGCAGCAACTCGTGCATCATAGCGGGAGACCGAAGCGGGATCGGTCACGAGAATATCCACGGGCAGCCGCAGGAAGGCACCGTCCGGCTCGAAAATCAGGTGGCGCACGGTGCCCAGATCGTCCGCTACCGGCGCGAACAGCCGATTGAACAATCGGTGTGCGCCGGAAATGTCATAAGGGTAGGTGACGAACTGCCCGCTTTCGAACAGCGAAATCGAGGCACGCAGCATATCGACTTCGAAGTCGAGGTCGCGCTCTTCCAGCATGACCTGCCAGGCGCGCGGGCCGCTGCGGTCGAGCCAGAAGACATAGATATCGGAGCCGACCATTGCGAGCTTGGCGTAAGCTTCGCCCTCGCCCAGCGCGTCGCGGAAATCGGTCAGCGACAGCGCACGGGGTGCCACGACGCGATATTCGGGATAGTCGTTGAGCTGCACCTGGGTGCGCTGCTGCTGCTGTTCGAGCAAGGCGATCTGCTGCGCCATTTCGGCGACCATCGCCTCTGTGCCCGCGGCCGGTTCGGCCCGGCCAAGAGCTTCGTAACGAATCCGTGCGCGTTCGATGTCGCGCCCGAGGTCGGTCGACTGCCGGAACAGGCGCGCACCTTCGTCGGAACGGGCGCTGAGCTGACGGGCCAGCACGGCCTGCGTCTCCGCTACGCCAGGGCGAACCAGGATCTGGGTCGCCTTGAAGAAGTCTTCCGCCGCGACCGGATCTGTCGCCACGCGCCCCGCCAGCAAGCGGAAATAGGGGGCAAGACGGTTAGCAAATCCGGTCGCCGCGTTGCGGGTGCCGACAGTGCGGTTCACCAACCCGCGATAAAGCCCGAGAGCTTCCTCCTCCCGACCGGAATCGAGCAGGAGTTCGCCCAGCCGTGCTTCCATGGCGCTCACCGCGCGCCGCTCGGGATATTGGGCCTGCAGGATGGCCAAGCCGTTGCGCAGGTAGGTTTCAGCCAGTGCGAGGTCACCCTCTGCCTCGGCCATTGTCGCCAGCTCGCCCAGCACCTGGGCGCGCAGGCGGGTTATCGATGTGACCCGCCCGTCCCGCACGGCATTCGCCCGGCTATAGGCATCAAGCAGCGATCTGCGCGCACCAGCGAAATCCCCACCCATCCGCTGGGCCGTACCGCGCAGCTGCAGGGCCTGCGCGTCGATGATTTCGGCGCGTTCCTCGGGCGAAAGCCGCAGCTCGTCCACGAAGCCGAGCGCGCCAGCCGTATCGCCGTTGAGGCGGGCCGCGAGCGGGCGGTTGATCGCCAGTCGCCCTTCCAATTCCGCGACCCCCGCCAGCCTGCCGCTCAACCCGCGTTCGAGACGAGCCAGCGCAGAATCGTATTGCCCCTGATTGAGCAGGTGGATCGCTTCAAAATTGCGCTGAAGCCGTTCGGCAACGGGATCCCCTGCGGTCTGGCCCTCCGCCTCGGCAAACAGGCGATCGGCCTCCGCCGCTTCGCCCAGATTGCTCTTCTGCAAGGCCCGGTTGACCAGGAACTCGCCCGGATTGATGCCGCTGTCAGCCTCGCCCTCAAGCCTTTGTTGAAGGGTTTCGAAATAGGCTGCTGCCTCGGCATATTCTCCGCCCAGATTGCGGCGGTATCCTTCGGCCAGGGCCTGCGCGGGTTTGAGGGTTTCCGCCTGCACGCGGGCAAAAGCCAGCGGGTCAGCCACGGAAGTCGAGGCCACGTCGATCGCTCCACTGGCAACCGCGTTGTCGATGACCGAGCGCAGCGCGAGGCTCGTCGCGCTATCATAGGCGGAAAAACCGTCGGCCACCCACGTGGTGATGCCGCTGCGTTCAATCCGGGTGGTCCAGCCCAGTTCGGTGCCTGCAACCTTGCATGTGCCACCGGAACATTCGACCGCTTCCCGACGATGAGGCGCAATTCTTGCCGCGGGATCGCCCTCGAAGTTCCTGAAGGCGTAGACATTGGCAACCGGCAGCGCGGAATCCCGGCACACCACGGCCCAGCGTCGATCAAATGCGGATTGTCGCGCCGGGTTGCCGACGCTGCGGTCCTGCACCTGGCACAGAATTCCATCGCCGCTGCCGATCGCAAAACTGTCGCGCAGCAAGACAGGTCGCTCCTGCGCGGCAAGCGGCGCGGCAAGCGCGCTGGCCAGCATCAGGACGGCGTAGGATCCGCGTCGGACCATGCCAGGCAACCCTTCATTCCCGTCCGCGCCGCAGCAGCGCGAACCTCAGGTTGCGACCAATTTTCTGTTTATCGTGCGGGCGAGCCTAGATAGCGGCTCGAGTCGCACCTAGGACGTTTCGGACAATCGCAGGGGTCAGACCCGAATACTAGCTCCAACCGCCCCATCTGACGGATTCGTCCAGCGCGGCACGCGCCACCGAAAAGGCGTTGACCGGCGCTTCAGGATCACGGTAGCCGATTGCGACCCCGCAGAAGAAGATGTGTTCCTCCGGGATGTCGACGACTTCCCGGATCTGCGGCGCATAGACCGCCCAGGCTTCCTGGAAGCAGGTGTCCAGCCCCGCCTCCCGGCACAGCAGGCCGATGGTCTGGAGCCACATGCCAATGTCTGACCACTGCGGCGGGCCCATGTACTTCGGCGTGTGAACCAGCATCAGCACCGGTGCACCGAAGGCCTGGAAATTGCGCGCGAACCACATCAGGCGGCCGGTCTTGTTGTCCTTGGGGATGTCGAGCGCGCCATACATGGCCTCACCCACACCGCGCCGACGCAGTTCATAGGCACCGTCAAGTTCGGGCGGGTAGACGTTGTATTCGGGCGCAAAAGCGTCGCGACCTCTGGGCAGTTCCAGCGCCACCCGGGCGAACAGGCTCTGGAGCGGTTCGCCCGTCAGCACGATCCCGTGCCAGGGCTGGGTGTTCCCGCCCGAGGGGGATCGACGGGCCTTTTCGAGGATAGCGGCCAGCACTTCGCGCTCGACCGGCTGGTCGAGGAAAGCGCGGACGGAGCGGCGTGTCTGGACAGCTTCGGTTACGTTCATCATTCCACCTCGAACAATCCGGCCAGCTGCTCGATGATCGTGCCGCCAAGCTGCTCCACGTCCATGATCGTGACCGATTTCTTGTAATAGCGCGTCACATCATGGCCAATGCCGATCGCCGCGAGCTGCACGGGCGAGCTCTTCTCGATCCATTCGATCACCCGGCGCAGGTGCTGTTCGAGGTATCCGGCGTTGTTGACGCTGAGCGTCGAGTCATCGACCGGCGCACCATCAGAAATCACCATCAGGATGCGGCGGTCCTCGGTCCGGCCCAGCAGGCGCTGGTGCGCCCACAGCAGCGCCTCGCCGTCGATGTTTTCCTTGAGCAATCCCTCGCGCATCATCAGGCCGAGGTTGCGGCGCGCGCGGCGCCAGGGTTCGTCGGCCTTCTTGTAGATGATGTGGCGCAGGTCGTTGAGGCGCCCGGGGTGCGGTGGTTTGCCATCGGCAAGCCAGGCTTCGCGGCTCTGCCCGCCTTTCCACGCACGGGTGGTGAAGCCGAGTATCTCGGTCTTGACCCCGCACCGCTCAAGGGTGCGGGCCAGGATGTCGGCGCTGATCGCGGCAATGCTGATCGGCCGGCCCCGCATAGAGCCGGAATTGTCGATCAGCAGGGTAACGATCGTATCCTTGAACTCCTGGTCGCGCTCGACCTTGTAGCTCAGCGACTGGCCAGGGCTGATGACGACGCGGGCGAGCCGTGCCGCATCGAGCAAGCCCTCTTCCTGGTCGAAATCCCAGCTCCGGTTCTGCTGCGCCATCAGGCGGCGCTGGAGACGATTGGCGAGCCGGGTGACGATCGACTGCAGGCCGGTCAGCTGGCTGTCGAGGTAGGCCCGCAGGCGGTCCAGTTCCTCGCTGTCGCACAGCTCGGGCGCTTCGACCACTTCATCGAACCGGTCGGTGAAGTACTTGTATTCGAAATCGTTCGGAATGTCGGTCCAGGGGCGGTTCGGGCGGACCGGCAACATGCCTTCCTCGCCATCCTCGCCCTGCTCGCCTTCGGCCATGTCCGAAGACGATTCCATCTCGGCCTGGCTGTCGCTATCCCCGTCGCCTTCGGCCATTTCCCCGGCCATCTCGGTGGTCTGGGGTTCATTGCCGTCGGACTGGTCATCACCCTCGTCCTGCTGCTCGTCCTGGCCCTCATCCTCGTCGCCATCGTCCTCGTCGGCGGAGCCGTCATCATCAGGACGGGTCAGCTCGAGGTGCTGCAACATGTCGAGCGCAAGCGACTGGAATGCCTTCTGGTTGTCGATTGACAGGGCCAGCGCCTCGAAGTCCCCGCCTGTCCTGGCCTCGATGAATTCGCGGACCATTTCCACACCGGCCCGCGCCCGTTGCGGCACCGGCGCACCGGTCAGCGCCTCGCGCAACATCAGCGCCAGCGCGGTCTGAAGGGGAACCTCCCCCTCGCCCTGCGCACGGGTAATCGGATCGGTCGCCGTGCGCAGCTCGACTGCGGCATCAAGATTGCCGCGCATCCCGCTGAAATTGTTGGCTCCCAAGGCTTCATAGCGGACTTGCTCGACCGCATCGTAGCAGGCCCGCGCGACCGGTTCGCTCGGCGCGTTGCGGTCATGCAGCCCGGCGTTGTGGTGCCGCAGCCGCAGGGCGAAGCTGTCGGCAAAGCCGCGTGCCTCGGTCGCCTGTTCCGGCGGCAGGGCGCGCCCTGGCAAAGGCACGCGGAAATTGTTTCCCGCAGCGCTCGGCGCGTCGGCGCTCCAGGCGACCTCGACCTCAGGTTCGCGCGCGACGGCACGTGCCGTAACGGTCAGCGCCTGCTTGAACAGCTCGAGAGGTGTCTTGTCGGCCACGAGCTAGAGAATGCTCTGCCCGGTCTTGGCCCAGTCGGCGAGGAAGCCTTCGATGCCTTTGTCGGTCAGCACGTGCTTGAACAGGCTCTTGATGACGGCAGGGGGTGCGGTCATAACGTCCGCCCCGATCCGCGCGCTTTCCAGCACGTGGACGACATGGCGCACGCTGGCGACGAGGATTTCGGTTCGGAAATCGTAGTTGTCATAGATCAGGCGGATATCGCGGATCAGGTCCATCCCGTCGAACCCGTTGTCATCATGCCGGCCTACGAACGGGCTGATGAAGGTAGCCCCCGCCTTCGCCGCCAGCAGCGCCTGGTTGGCGGAGAAGCAGAGCGTGACGTTGACCATCGTGCCCTCGCCCGTCAGCGCCTTGCAGGTCTTCAACCCGTCAATCGTCAGCGGCACCTTGATGCAGACGTTGTCCGCGATCTTGCGCAGGACTTCAGCCTCTTTCATCATCGTTTCATGGTCGAGCGCAACGACCTCGGCGGAGACCGGCCCATCCACGATGCCGCAGATTTCCCTCGTCACTTCCATGAAATCCCGCCCGGACTTGGCGATCAGGCTGGGATTGGTGGTGACGCCATCAAGCAGGCCAGTGGCGGCCAGATCCTTGATGTCAGCGATTTCGGCGGTGTCGACGAAGAATTTCATGGCGAGGCAGGCTCCGGGAGAGATCGATTCCCCCGATGCTCTAACGAAGCCATGGCAGAGCCGCTAGCCCCGAGGGCCAATCAAAAAGCGCAGGTCCTCAAATGCGGGCGGCGAGTGCGAACACCCCGATCAGCAGGGGATCGTTGGTCGCGCGCGGGTTGCGGCGGATGGCGGCTTCCTCCGCGCCAATCTCGCTCCAGATCGCCTCGTTGACCGTATTCGAGAATCGCGCAGCCACCGCCGGCACGTCGATGCCTGACAGGCGGGCGATGGCATCGCCGATCACCGGATCGCGGGCGACACGGATCGCCTGCCCAAGTTCGGGCACCATGGCCTCAACCAGAGTGCCGCCCATCTCTCCGCGCAGGAAGGCTGTCGCTGCAGTCGGCCCGCCTCGCACCAGTGCCTCGGCCGCATCAATGCCCACCACGCGAACTGCGTCCGCCACCAGCGGTGCGGCCCGTTCTGCACCTTCGATGGCAAGATCGGCGAAAGCATCCTCCAGCCGGTCCTTGAACAGGGTCGAGGTCAGGATCGAAGAGAGGATGTCTCCGCGCGTACCCATGATGTTGCCGAGACCCACCTGCGCGACCTGCGCGTCCCAGAACCCGCCCGGGGCGACGAGCCGGGCGAAGGCGCGCTCGCTGGAGAGGAACAGCAGGCGGCGAATGGCCTCGGTCAGGCTGTACCCGCCCGTGCTGGCACAGCCGCTGACGAGCAGCGCGCCACTCGCCAGGGTGCCCGCGATAAATGCTCGCCGCCCGGCCCTGCCATTCTGCAATCCAGTCATTTCCTCACTCCTTGCCTTGCCGCAACCGGCATCCACTGGCCATATGGCGCGCATATCATGAACCGTGTCCGACTCCTTGTCCTCAATGCAGCCCTTGGCGTGCTCGACTACCGGGTGCCGCAAGGGATGACGGTGGAACCGGGCAGCGTGGTGGTCGCGCCGCTCGGTCCGCGTCAGATTATCGGCATTGTCTGGGAGGCGGAACGCCTGCCGGGCGCGGAAGTGCCCGAGGCAAAGCTGCGCCCCCTGCTGGAGGCCTTGCCGGTTCCGCCGCTCAAGGCCCCCTTGCGCCGTCTGGTTGAATGGACGGCTGACTATTATTGCGCCCCGATTAGCGCGGTTGCGCGAATGGTGATTGGCTCGGGCAGTGCCCTGCGCGGCCCCGCCACCACCACGGAGTATCGCCTCACCGGCCGGGAACCTGATCGCATGACGCCCAAGCGTGCCCAGGCGCTCGATGCGCTGCAAGGCGAACAGGCCACCATGCGCGAACTTGCCGAGCTGACGGGCGTGTCCGAGGCCGTTCTGCGCGGGCTCGCCTCGATGGGCGTGCTGGAGCCGGTCACGGTGGATTGCGACCGGCCCTATCCGCAAGCGGACCCAGCGCACACCGATGTCACGCTGAGCGCCGTGCAGGCCGAGGTTGCGGCCGAACTGGTCGACGCGGTCGAGGCCGGCGCCTTTGCCCCGTTCCTGCTCGACGGCGTCACCGGATCGGGCAAGACCGAGGTTTATGGAGAGGCCGTGGCCGCAGCGTTGCGGGCAGGTCGGCAGGTGCTGGTCCTGCTGCCCGAAATCGCGCTGACCGAGGCCTTCCTGCGCCGGTTCGAGGACCGCTTCGGTGCGCCGCCGGTGACCTGGCATTCCTCGCTCAAGTCATCGGAACGCCGGCGCGCCTGGCGCGCGATTGCCGGGGGCACTGCGCAGGTCGTGGTGGGCGCCCGCTCGTCGCTGTTCCTGCCTTATGCAAACCTGGGCCTGATCGTAGTCGATGAGGCGCACGAGGTAAGTTTCAAGCAGGATGACGGGGTGCGCTATAATGCGCGTGATGTGGCCGTGATGCGCGCCCGGTTCGAACGCATCCCGGTGGTGCTCGCCAGCGCCACGCCTGCGCTGGAAAGCCTGCAGATGGCCGAAGCGGGGATCTACCGCAAGCTGGACCTGCCCGCCCGCTTTGGCGGTGCGCAGCTGCCGGAAATCGAATTGGTCAACCTGACCGAAGAGCCGCCCGAGCGCGGCCACTGGCTCTCGCCCAGACTGGCGGCCGCGCTGGCGGACCGGCTTGAGCGTGGGGAGCAGTCGCTGCTGTTCCTCAACCGGCGCGGCTATGCCCCGCTGACCCTGTGCCGCAAGTGCGGATACCGGTTCCAGTGTGCCAATTGTTCGGCCTGGCTGGTCGAGCACCGGTTCAGCCAGCGGCTCGCCTGCCATCACTGCGGGCATGAGGAAAAGCCGCCGCTGGCCTGCCCCGAATGCGGCGAACCGGACTGCATGGTCGCCTGCGGCCCGGGGGTGGAACGGATCGCGGACGAGGTCGCAGGCTTACTGCCCCAGGCCCGGATCGCGGTGGTTACCAGCGACACCCTTGGTTCGCCGGAAAAGGCCGCTGCCTTTGTCGCCGAAGCCGAAAGCGGCGCAATCGACGTGATCGTCGGCACCCAGCTGGTCACCAAGGGCTTCCATTTCCCGGAGCTGACTCTGGTCGGCGTGGTCGATGCCGACCTCGGCCTCGAAGGAGGGGACTTGCGCGCAGCGGAGCGCACATACCAGCAGATCGCCCAGGTGGCCGGGCGGGCCGGGCGCGGCACCAAGCCGGGCGAGGTCCTGATCCAGACCCGCCATCCCGAAGCCGCCGTGATCGCCGCCCTCGCCGCCGGGGACCGCGACGCCTTCTATGCCGCCGAAACCGAGGCCCGCCGCCATGCCGGTGCGCCGCCATTCGGCCGATGGGCTGCGATCATCGTGTCGAGCGAGGAAGAAGCCGAGGCCCGCGTGGCGGCCAACCGGCTCGGCGCAAGCAGGCCCGTCCTGCCCGATATCGCCGTGCTCGGCCCCGCCCCGGCTCCGATGGCACTGCTGCGCGGACGATACCGTTATCGCCTGCTCCTCAATGCCCGCCGCAGCGCGCAGGTGCAGGACGTGATCCGCGCATGGCTTGCCCGCCTGGAGTTTCCGCGCGGGGTGCGGGTGAGCGTTGACATCGATCCCTACAGTTTTGTCTGACCGTGCACGGACGGACTATCGACATTCCCCCTTGCAGCACGATAAGCAAAGCGGCGGCCGCCGAGAGGATCTGCGCCGCGCAGCTTTCGGGAGAATGCCATGCTCACTGTCCACCATCTCGGGATTTCGCAGTCCGAACGCATTGTCTGGCTCTGCGAGGAGCTGGAGCTCGACTACACGTTCAAACGCTATGACCGCCGCGCCGACAACCGGCTCGCACCTGATGAATACAAGGCGCTTCACCCCGCCGGCATGGCTCCGGTGGTGGAGGATGACGGCATGGTGCTCGCCGAGAGCGGGGCGATTTGCGAATATCGACCGCAAATATGGCGGCGGCAAGCACTCGCCGGGGCCGGAGCATCCCGATTTCGCTCAGCATCTGTTCTGGTTCCATTATGCCAACGGCACCTTCATGACCAACGGCATGATGCAGCTGATGCTGGCCATGGCTGAGCCGCAGAACCCGATGTCCGCCGGATTCGTCGCAGACCGGACCGCCAAGGCATGGGCTCAGGTCGAGGAACGGCTGGGCGAGGCTGAATTCCTCGGCGGCGGTCAACTGACACTGGCGGACATCATGATGGTCTATTGCCTGACCACGGCGCGGATGTTCCGCGAATCCACGCTTGAAGGACTGCCCAACACTGCCGCCTATCTCCAGCGGATCGCTGCGCGACCCGCCTACCAGCGCGCCTGGGCCAAGTGCGAGCCGGGCGTAGCGCCCAACCTGATCTGACCGCAAAGTGAGCCCCCGCCCCGTCCTCGTTCCCTTGCTGGGGGACCAGCTCAGTCACGGGCTGGCGTCGCTGCAAGATTGCGCTCCGGACAGTACCGTGATCCTGATGATGGAGGTGTGGGACGAGGCGACCTACGTGCGCCATCACCAGCAGAAGATCGCGCTGGTGTTTTCTGCCATGCGCCATTTTGCACAGGAGTTGCAGCAGGCCGGGTGGACAGTCGATTACATTCCGCTAGATGCCGCCGGCAATTGCGGCAGCCTGACCGGTGAGGTCGCCCGGGCCATCGAACGCCACAATCCACGTCTGGTGCGTGTGGTCGAGGCGGGCGAATGGCGGGTGCAGCAGGCGATCGGCGAATGGGCCGACAAGTTCCCCTGCCCGGTCGAAGTGCTGGCCGATGACCGGTTCGTCTGCGCGATTCCCGAATTCGCCCGCTGGGCCGAGGGGCGCAAGGCGCTGCGGATGGAGTTCTTCTACCGCGAGATGCGCCGCAAGACCGGTCTGCTGATGGACGGGAAGGAACCTGCTGGCGGACAATGGAACTATGATGCGGACAACCGCAAACCGCCCAAGGCCGGGCTGGCCTTTCCCGCCCGCCCCCGGTCCGCACCCGACGCCATCACGCGCGAGGTGATGGCACTGGTCGCGGAGCGCTTCGGCGAGCACTTTGGCACGCTCGACACTTTCAACTGGCCTGTCACCCGCGCCGAAGCGTCAGACGCGGCCGAGGTGTTCTTCACCCAGTGCCTGCCCCGCTTCGGTGACTATCAGGACGCCATGGTCGATGGGGAGGACGCGTTGTTCCACGCCCTGCTCTCCACCAGCCTCAACCTTGGCCTGCTCGATCCGCTGGAACTGTGCCAGCGGGCGGAAGCGGAATACCGCAGCGGCCGGGCACCGCTCAACGCGGCCGAGGGCTTCATCCGCCAGATCATTGGCTGGCGCGAGTATGTGCGCGGGTTCTACTGGCTCAACATGCCGGGGCTGGCCGAAGCCAACGAACTGGCCGCCACCCGCCCGCTCCCGGAGTTCTGGTGGACCGGCGAGACCGAGATGCGCTGCCTGTCCGAAGCGATCCGCAACACCCGCGACAATGCCTATGCCCACCACATCCAGCGCCTGATGGTGCTGGGCAACTTCGCCCTGATCGCCGGGATCGCCCCGCGCGCGGTGCAGGACTGGTTCCTGGCAGTCTATGCCGACGCCTACGAATGGGTCGAACTGCCCAATGTGGCGGCGATGGCGCTCTATGCCGATGGGGGGACCCTGGCGAGCAAGCCCTATGCGGCGAGCGGCAACTACATCAACCAGATGAGCGACCATTGCCGCCGCTGCACCTACTCACCGGCGATAAAGACCGGCGACGGGGCCTGCCCGTTCAACCCGCTTTACTGGCACTTCATGGTCCGCAACCGCCAGCGGCTGGAAGCCAACCCGCGGATCGGCCGGATCTTCGCCACCTGGGACCGGATGGCCGAGGCCAGGCGCGACGAGTATCTCACCAGCGCCGAGGCATTCCTTGACCGCCTCGAACCGGCCCGGCCCGGCTGGGCGCGCCAGCCCTAGCCCCGCCGCCACATCGGCGGCACCACGTTGCCCTGCTTGTGCGCCTGCCACACCATCCACAGGCCCGCCCCGGTCGCCACCACCAGCGCGAAGACCGAGGCTTCCAGCCCGAAGGCCCCGCCGGTCAGCAGGTCGACGCCCCTCATCCCAGCTTCGACCAGCCCGTCAACCTCGATGCCCGACACGCTGACATCGAACACCAGCCCCTGAGTCAGGTTCCACCCGGCGTGAATGCCGATCGCCAGCCACAGCGAGCGGGTCAGCATATAGGCCCCGCCGAGCAGGATGCCCGCCTCCAGCGCGATCGCGAAGGATGAGAACGCCGTCGCCCCCGGATTGGCCCAGTGGCCCAGACCGAACAGCGCCGAACTGAAAGCTAGCGCAATCCAGCTTCCGGCCAGTTCCTCGACAAAGCGGAACAGGATGCCGCGGAAGATCACCTCCTCCACGAACCCGGCAAAAACGCCGCCAGCCATCAGGAACGGCAGCCAGCCCTCCAGCGTACCCCAGCCGAACACGCGATAGACGCCGAACACCGCTGCGGCCCCGACCACTACCGCGAAGATTGCCGCCCCGGCGCCAAGGCCCAATGCCGTGTCGCCCAGCGCCCCGGCCATCGGCAGGTCGTCCTTGGGGTGGCGGCCCAGCCGGGCAACCACCAGCTTGTAAGCGAGGAACACTGCGCCCACCGCCACCAGCCCGCGCAGCACCGCGTCCGACCCTTCGCTCAGGCCCGGCGGCAAGGCGAAGTAGAGCGCCCATTGCGCCGCCCACAGCGCCAGACCGACAGCCATCAGCCCCACCACCATGGCGACCAGCGGAAATTCCCAGATCTTGCGCCACAGCGGGCGGTCATCGGTGGCAACGGTAGCGGTCATGCGATCCCTCATGGTACATTTTGGCGCGAGGGAACGCATATCGCGCTTCCTGTCAATCCGCCCGGGCGGGATGTCCCGTTTCCGTGCGCTGACGGGGACGATCCTTGCTGCCGGGTAGCCAGGATGGGACTTGCGCCCCCTTCCCTGTCATCGTCTCAGTTCAGGCGCGCCTCGATCGCATCCCAGATCATACCCGGAGTGTCGGTGCCGTTGAAGCGGTCGATGGCAATGATGCCGGTTGGCGAGGTCACGTTGATTTCGGTCAGGTATTTCCCGCCGATCACGTCGATCCCGACAAAGATCAGGCCGAGCCGCTTCAGCTCCGGCCCCATGGCCGCGCAGATTTCCTCTTCGACCGCGGTCAGGGTCGTCGCCTCGGCATAGCCGCCGACAGCCAGGTTGGAGCGGAATTCACCCTCCCCGGGTTTGCGGTTGATCGCACCCGCCACTTCGCCGTCGATCAGCACGATCCGCTTGTCGCCCTGGGCCACTTCCGGGAGGAACGGTTGCACCATGTGTGGCTCAGGCCAGGTCAGGTTGAACACCTCGAACAGGGCCGAAAGATTGTCGCCCGATTCCGGCACGCGGAATATCGCCTTGCCGCCGTTGCCGTGGATCGGCTTGACCACCACCGCACCGT
>NCJP01000193.1 GCA_002278985.1 Erythrobacter sp. 34-65-8 | reverse complement strand
CTGCGCCACCTGTACGCCGCTGGCACCCGTGCCGATCAGGGCGATCCGGCGGCCAGAAAGGTCGATGCCTTCCTGCGGCCAGCGGGCGGTATGGCACCATTCGCCTTCGAAATCGCTAAGGCCCAGGATATCGGGAATGTAGGGTTTCGAGGCGAACCCCAGGGCCGGCAAGAGGAAACGCGCGCTTACTTTTCCGCCATCGTCGAGCTTCAATCGCCAGCAGGCGGTGACTTCATCGAACGGCGCGCTTTCGACCCGTGTTTTCATTCGCATTGCCGGCCAGAGGTCGAGCGTATCGCAGACGTGGAGGAAATAGGCGCGCAGTTCTTCCCAGCCTGGAAATCGTTCGCTCCACGTCCAGCTTTTCCATACTTCCGCAATGGAAAATTCGTAAAGTGGAACCTGGGAATCGACCCGTGCTCCCGGGTAGCGGTTCCAGTACCAGATTCCCCCCGGCTGCTCCGCTGCGTCTACCAGCAGAACGTCGAACCCCGCCTGACGCAGCTTGTAAAGCAGGTATATTCCGCTGAACCCGGCCCCGACGATTACGACATCATAGTCAGGAGGGGGCGAATGGCTCACGAGGCCCCGGCACCCGCTTTCGCGATGTCTTTAGCCGTAGTATAATCCGCCTTGCCGTTTGACGCGCGCAAGGCGGTTTGCGTTGGGCAAATCGCCTTGGGTGTTTTGTAGCCTGCCAATTGTTCCCGCACGTGATCCTTGATCGCTTGCGCGTCGAAGTCCGCATCCTGGGTCAAATGCACCACAGCGGTCACCGCTTCGCCCCATTTTTCGTCAGGCACCCCGACGACAAGCGCGTCGGCAATGGCGGGATGGGTTTTGAGCACTTCCTCCACCTCCTCGGGGTAAACCTTTTCACCTGCGGTGTTGATGCAGACGCTGCCGCGGCCCAGCAAGGTCAGGCTTCCATCGGATTCCACCCGGCACCAGTCGCCCGGGATGGAGTAACGCACGCCATCGATCGTCCTGAAAGTCTTGGCCGACTTTTCCGGGTCCTTGTAGTATCCTGTGGGGATTGCGCCCTTGCGGGCAATAAAGCCGGGCACGCCGCTCCCCGCCTCGACCTTCCGGTCGTTCTCGTCGAATACGTCGCAAAATTCCCCGATCCCGAATTTCGCGGTGTTGGTGCCGCCCTGTGCGGTCGTCACCGACAAGCCGTAGCCCAGCCCTTCCGAAGCGCCAAAACTGTCCATGAGGATGACCTGGGGGATATGTTTGCACAGGCCCGCCTTTACCTGTTTACTCCACATGACGCCGGACGAGATGATCGAAATCAGGCTGCTCGTGTCCCAGCGCTTCGGGTGGGCGTCCAGCGCCTGCAGCATGGGTTTGGCAAAAGCGTCACCGACAATGGCGATGCTCTGCACCTTGTGCTGGTCCACCGCATCCCACAATTCTTCCGCGTCGAAGGATGGATCGGACAGCGTGACGATGGCCCCGCCCGACATGAGCGTGCCGATAGCAGTAATGAACCCGGTTCCATGCATCAGCGGGCACGCCGGCAAAGTGATGCGTGCAAGCTCGCCCTGCTTCACCAGGGCCACCATTTCCTCCATGGTCTGGGGAACCGGACCCAGCAGCTTTTGCGCGTCGAGCTGAGCCTTGCGCATATCATCGTGTCGCCACATCACGCCCTTGGGCATGCCGGTGGTACCGCCTGTATATATGAACAGCAGGTCATCGGGAGAACGCTCGATATCGAGAGGCGCGCCGTTACCTTCTACAAGTTTTTCGTAAGGAAGCGCGAAGGAAGCGATCTGCGAAGCATCGCCGATTTCTACAAATGTATGAACCTTGGTCAACCGTTCCTTCAGTTCAAGAATGCAGTCGCGGAACTCGGAACTGTAAACAATTACCTCGCTATCGGAATCGTCGAAGATGTAGAAAACCTCCTCGGGACGGTAACGATAATTGATGTTCACGTGCGTGAGGCGGCCCTTGAAGCACGCGGCCATCAATTCCCCGTATTCGGAACGGTTGCGCATGTAGAAGGCTATCTTCGCCCCGTCGCCTGCACCTTGCGCGCGCAGATTGCGCGCCAAATTGTTCGAACGCTTCGACATTTCGGGCCAGGTAATGATCCGGTCGCCGTTAATCAGCGCCGGAGCATCTTCCGGGACCGCAGGTTCGATTGCATCAAGGATGTCGCCAAGGTTCCAGTCGATCACGTATTAATTCCTCTCTCCTTGGTGGCCACGATTTTGTCGGTAGCGTGCGCCTAATTCATCGTCTCATGCGACCTGCGTCCACCCCTGCAAGGCCGCTGCTTCGGCCCGGACCGCTTCGGGACTTCCCAGAACCTGGCGGTCGAAACCGATTCGCTTGAACCAGAAATGCAGACCTAGGAGATCGGTAAAACCCATCCCCCCATGCACCTCGGTTGAGGTTCGGGCGACAAAACGGTGGACTTCGCCCGTATGTGATTTGGCATGGCATGCCACCAGCGAAGCCTCGTCGGGCGTCGCATCGAACGCATGGGCGGCATACCAGACCAGCGAACGGCATGGTTCATGGCGGGCAGCCATTTCCGCGCACATATGCTTGACCGCCTGGAAGCTGCCGATCACTCGTCCGAACTGTTCGCGCTGCCCGGCATAGTCGACCGCTTTTTCGATCATAGCCTGGCCCGCACCGAGGCTATCGGCGGCTAGGAGCACCCGGCCGGCGTCCCGCAGGCGCCTGACTGTGGCCCCACCATCGTCCGCGAGAGCCTCGCCCGCTACGCCAGAAAACCGCAGCTCCCCTACGCTCCGGGTGCGGTCGATCGTTTTGAGAGCAACCTTCTCCAGACCCGCAGCATCGCCAGCTACGAAGTGCATACGACCGGCGGTATCGGCTACCAGAAACGCGTCGGCTTCCAGGAAGTCGAGCGCGAACAAAGCCGTTCCGTCGAGCTTTGCGCCGTCGAAGTCCACGCCTGCCCGGTCCCGGATCTCCACCGTTTCCGCGATCGCGACGGCGATTTGCGCCTCGCCCTTCGCTATCCTCGGCAGCCAGTGCGCCTTCAACTCCTCGCTACCGCCCTGTGCCAGCGCAAGGGGTGCCAGTACATGGGCACCGATAAAAGGCACCGGCGCGACGGCATAGCCGAGCTGCTCGGCCACAGCGGCGGCATCGAGCATTGTCATCCCGAGCCCGTCATGTTGCTCGGGAACCATCATTCCCCAAATGCCGATTTCGCCCAGCGCCGAACGCACGTTGTCGCTGAAGGGAACCGAGCCCTCCGCGCATTCGCGCACATGATCGAGCGGACAAGTATCAGCAAGAGTGCGGCTGATCGCGTCGCAGAGCATCTCCTGGTCTTGCGAAAGTCCGAAATCCATCAGGCGGCTCCCTTATTCTGCCCGCTTGCAACGGCCGTCGCCTGTTCGGCCGCGGGAGGCGTTGCGAACTTGGGTTCGCGCGGCATTTCCAGCCCGCGTTCGGCGATGATGTTCTTCTGGATCTGGGCGGTGCCTCCACCGATGATCAGACCAAGCTGGAACATGTAGTTCCACTGCCAGGCACCGTCTTCGCGCTCGCGCTCGCTTCCGTGATAGAGTATGCCCATCTCGCCCATTGCGTCGATCGCGAGCGCGGAAATCTGATG
>NCJP01000192.1 GCA_002278985.1 Erythrobacter sp. 34-65-8 | reverse complement strand
GCCGCCCCAGCCGTTGAAGCCGAACCGCCGCGCGCTGCGGGTGCCATCACTCTCGATCACCACCAGCGGCCCGGTGTCGCGCAGCCAGACATCACCATAGGTGCGCTGTTCGAGCGTGACCTTACCGCTCACCAGCTGGAGCGCACGGGCTGCGTTGGCTTCATCGCGCACCAGCAGACGCACCTGCTGCCCGCTTTCCGCCACCGCATTGGCAAAGGCGGCCATCTGTTCCTGCGCCCGCTCGAGATAGCCGGGCCATTCTTCCGCCGCATGGGGGAAGCCGATCCACAGCCAATCCTGCGGCGCCCATTCGGGCGGCATGATCATCTTCATGATCCCGGTATTTCCCCTCTGACGGCCGCGATCAGCAACCGCTGTCGCTGGCGGCGCAGCTTTCGTCGCGGGTCGCCTTGAACTCATCGCCTTCGACCCAGTTGGGCCAGCTGGTCGATGAGGCGAGCATGCGCCCGATCCGGTAATAGAGCTGGAGATCAGCCATCACACCGTCCCAGCTCCAGCTTTCGTCGAATTCGTCTTTCGGCCCATGATAGCGGTTGTCGCGGTAATCCTTGGCGATTTTCTGCCCGGCCTCGACCCCGCCCTCGATCAGGTCTTCCCCTCCATCCAGATAAAGCATTGGCACACCCCGCTTGGCGAAGGCGAAATGATCTGAGCGATAATAATATCCCGCCTCAGGTGTCGGATCGGCTTTGGCCACGCGGCCATCCGCCTCAAGCGCTGCATTGAGAAACTCATCGAGCAGCGACTTACCTTGCCCCACAGCGGTCACGTCTTTCGATGGGCCGGCCACAAGAAAGGCATCCATGTTGATCCCGCCCACCGTCTGCGCCAGTGGAAAGACCGGGTTGGCGGCATAGTAATCCGCGCCCAGGAGGCCCTGCTCCTCTGCCGTGACTGCCAGGAACACCAGGCTGCGCGGCGGTGCGCCTGCTTTGGCATGAGCTTCGGCCAGCGCCACCAGCGCGGCGGTGCCGGTGGCATTGTCGACCGCTCCATTGCAGATATCGTCACCATCGGGGGCAGGTGTGCAGCGGCCAAGATGGTCCCAATGGGCGGTATGCATCACATATTCGTCCGGTCGCTCGCTTCCGGGCAGAATGCCGATGACATTCTGCGATTCGTAGGAGCGGATATCGTTGGCAAAGCTGGTGCTGGCATCCAGCCCCAGAGGAACCGGCTTGAAGCCCTGCTGCCGGGCCTGTGCCGAGAGCTTGCCAAGGTCCTTTCCGGCGGCCTGCATGATCTTTTCGGCAACGCTTTTCTGAACCCAGCCATTGACCTGGGTCAAAGGCGGCGCGTTTTCTCCGCGCTGGGCAAAAGCCTGCGGTCCTGACCAGCTGCTTTCGACCACATTCCAGCCGTAGGATGCCGGCTCTGTATCGTGGATGATCAGCGCCGCTGCCGCACCCTGGCGAGCAGCTTCTTCATATTTGTAAGTCCAGCGCCCGTAATACGTCATCGCCTTGCCGTTGAACGGACCCTCAAGCGTGTCGGTGCCGAAATCGGGATCATTTACGAGGATCACGGCGGTCTTGCCGGTCATGTCCACGCCCTCATAATCGTTCCATCCCCGTTCGGGCGCGTTGATGCCATAACCGACGAACACCAGCTCGCTACTGTCCAGCGCAGTCTGTGCGTCCTCGCGATACGTCACGCCGACCCAGTCCTTGAGCGGCTCGAAAGACAATTCGGCGTCACCGCCCGCAATCGTCAACGGGGCGAAGTCCTTGCCGGTAATTTCGACCAGCGGGACTTTCTGGACCCAACTGTTACCATTGCCCGGCTGCAGGCCAGCCGCTGCAAATTTCTCGATCAGCAGAGCGACGGTTTTTTCCTCGCCTTCCGTCCCCGGCATCCGCCCGTCAAACGCATCGGACGACAGTGTGCGGGTGATATCGACCATGGTTTCCTGCGAAATATCGCCTGGCTCGACCTCGGGGATGTCGAGCGCGGGATTGGCGGTTGCCGTGCAACCGGCCAGCGCGATGGCGGCGCTCGCGGCAAGTGCGGTATTGGCGAAGCGAGTACGGATCATGCGAAATTCCTCTTACCCATCGGGTTTTTCAATGCGCCTCCATTGCAAAGGGCGCGCAAAGGGGCAAGGGCAATGCGTATGGTTGCACGGCCTGATTCTGCCGACTGGGATAGCGCGCTTCGACGTGCGCGTGCGCATTCGCCGTTTCTCTCCAAGGCGCTCGAGCGCCAGCCCGGTCTGGCAGCACTGCTGGCTGAGGGACAGGGCGATGCGGCGCTTGAATGGGCTGCGCAAGCAGGCGCCGGGACGTCTGATATCGCGGTTGCCCTGCGTCGCGAAAGACTGGCCCTGGCCACGGCGCTTGGCATAGGCGATCTTGCCGGGGCCTTCGATGTGCAGCAGGTAATGGAAACCCTGTCAGTTTTTGCCGACAAGGCGCTCGACAAGGCCATTGCTGCTGCAATCCGCAAGCGGGTGGAAGAGGCGGAGCCTTGCGGGATGACCGGTATCGCGCTGGGCAAGCACGGTGCAGGCGAACTCAATTACAGCTCCGACATCGACCCGATTCTGCTGTTCGATCCAGAGACTCTGCCCCGCCGCGACCGTGACGAACCGGGTGAGGCCGCCCAGCGTTATGCCCGCGAGGTGGTGCAATTGCTGTCGGCTGGCACGGCAGAAGGTTACGTCTTCCGAGTGGATCTGCGGTTACGTCCGGCCAGCGAAGTCAGCCCGCTCGCCATCTCGTTCGATGCAGCGTTGACACATTACGAATCTTCCGCGCTCGCCTGGGAACGCGCAGCCTATATCCGCGCCCGGGCCGCAGCGGGCGATTTTGCGGCAGGTATCCAGTTCCTCGAGGCGATCACTCCATTCGTGTGGCGGCGAAGCCTGGATTTCGGGGCGATTACCGAGATTGGCCGCCTCACCGCGCGCATACGCGATACGTATAAAGGGCCGACTGTGCCTTCTCCCGGTTATAATGTGAAACAGGGGCGTGGCGGAATTCGCGAGGTCGAGTTCTTTGCCCAGACCCACCAGTTGATCCATGGCGGCCGCAATCCTGATCTGAGACTGCGTGGCACCCGTGCGGCGCTGAATGTGCTGGCCACCTCAGGAATTATACCGGCGGAAGACGCGCAAGTTCTTGGCGAATCCTATGACCGTTTGCGAGTCATCGAGCACCGCCTGCAGATGGTGAACGATCACCAGACCCACACACTTCCCCAGGGGGCAGCGTTGGACAATGTCGCACGGCTGGGCGGCTATAGCGATGCGGCGTCCATGCTGGAGGAACTGACCTGGATTACCGACGAGGTGGCCCGGCGCTTCGACCGCCTGATCGAAGCCGAGGGGAAAACCATCACCAAGCCGAGCCCAGCCAGCGGAGGGTCCGTAGCCTCGATCGATGTTCTGGAACGCGATATCGAACAGCTCGGCTTCAGCAATCCGCAGGATGTCGCCCGACGGGTGCGCAGCTGGAGCGATGGCATGTACCGCGCGCTGCGCAGTGAAGCTGCTATCGAGGCGTTCGAGGCAATCCTGCCGGCCTTGCTGGAAGCGCTGTCCTCCGCGCCGGACCCGGATCGCGCGCTGATCCGCTGGGAGACCCTGCTTGGCAAGCTGTCG
>NCJP01000191.1 GCA_002278985.1 Erythrobacter sp. 34-65-8 | reverse complement strand
TGCAATTTCCGCCGTAAACTTTATTTTTGGGACATATGTTTCGATAGTTTTTAATAAATCGGGTTGAGATTAGAAATTCTTGTAATTCCGGCCGCCCTTTAATTCCGTAGTTCCGGAATTCCGGGGTGACGACGGAAAGGCTGTGCGTTGGGCGCCAGCCCCCCGCATTTTCCTACACCGGCATGACCGGATAGCCTGCGCGATGGCCAGTCTCGACTCGCCGCGCGCTCTTTGATGTCGTCTGTTTGATCCTTGCGGCTCCGCTGCCCCCCCAGCGTGCCTGCATTTTCCCGCGCTACGCCCGTGTCCGTCCGGCCAGGAGATGGATGCCTGAAACTCGTTCATACAACGGGTTATGCACTATTGCAGCGGGTGACGCTGTGTCACCTTTGTCACCCTGCACGCCATTCCATTTCGCCGCGGTGGCAATTCCGGGGACACGACATGGGATTGGCCGCCGTGTCGGCTTATGCCATCGTTGGCCAATCGATTAGGTCGAGATGCAGGGCTTGCCCCCGGCCACTCCAACATTGGCAGTCTGGCCCCGGCGCAGGGGTCGTCGTCCGCCGGGGCAGGTGCTTGCGGGGCCTAGACAGCCAGCGCCCGCGCGCCCGGCTCGCCCAGCCAGCGCGCCTGCACGCCCCAGATCCGCGCGATCACCTCTGCCGAGAGCGCATGGTCCGGTGCGCCGTCGGCCGCCAGCCTGCCCTGGTCCAGCACCAGCACCCGGTCGGCGTGGTTCATGGCCAGCGCGAGGTCGTGCAGCACCAGCACCACCCCGGTGCCCGCGTCCGCTGCCCGGCGCAGGTGGCCGAGCAGGGCGAGCTGGTGCGCCAGGTCGAGCGCGGCCAGTGGCTCGTCGGCGAGGATCCAGCGCGGCTCGCCCGCCAGCACCCGCGCCAGCAGCGCCCGCGCCCTCTCCCCCCCCGACAGGCGCGAGACCGGGCGGTCGGCCAGGCCCAGCAGGTCGAGCGCGGCGAGCGCGGCCTCGGCCGGTTCGGTGCGGGCATCGCGGTGCGGCAGGCGGCCGAGCGCGACGAGGCTGCGCACCGCCACGTCCCACGCCACTTCGCCGGTCTGCGGGAGGTAGCCGATCGCCCGCGCCCGCTCCTGCGGGTGGAGCGCCAGCAGCGGCGCGCCCTCCAGCAGCGCCTCGCCAGAGTCCGGCACCAGCAGGCCCGCAAGGCATTCGAGCAGGCTCGACTTGCCCGCGCCATTGGGCCCGCAGATCGCGGTGATCCGGCCCGGCTCGAGCGTGGCGGAGACCCCGGCAAGGCGGCCTGCGAGGGCCAGCGAACGGGCTTGGAGCATCACGCCAGCCCTCGCCTCATCCGCAGCAGCAGCCACAGGAAGAACGGCGCCCCGATCAGGCTCAGCGCGATGCCCAGCCGCAGCTCGGTGACGAACGGGATCACCCGCACCGCGCTGTCCGCCACCAGCACCAGAAGCGCGCCCGCCAGCGCACTCGGCACGATCAGCTGCGACGGGCGCCGGTCGGTCAGCGGGCGGACCAGGTGCGGCACCACCAGCCCGACAAAGCCGACGATCCCCGCCACTGCCACCCCGCTGCCCACGGTCAGGCCCACGCCGAGCACCAGCCATGCCAGCAAACGCCCCGGCTCCACCCCGAGCGAGCGCGCCGCTGCCTCGCCCAGCGTCAGCGCGTCAAGCCCGCGCGCCGCCATCAGGAGGCAGGCGATCCCGGCCAGGGTGAGCGGCGCGGCGAGCCAGACCTCGCGCCAGCCCCGGTCAGTAAGCGCGCCCATCAGCCAGGTGACGATCTCGCTCATCGCGAAGGCATTGGGCGCGGTGCTGATGGCGAGGCTGGTGAGCGTTCCGGCAAGGCTGGCGACCATCAGCCCGGCCAGCGTGAACAGGGCGATGCCCGAAGTACCATTGGCACTCCGCCCCGCGATCAGGGCCAGCAGCGCCATCCCCGCGCCCGCGCCGAGCAGGGCCAGCAGCGGCAGGGCCCAGGGCTGTGCGGCGTATCCGAGCCAGAAGCTCGCCACCGCGCCCAGCGCCGCCATCGGGGCAATGCCGAACAGGCCCGGATCGGCCAGCGGGTTGCGCAGGTAGCCCTGCATCGCCGCCCCCGCCGCCCCCAGCCCCGCACCGATCACCAGCGCCAGCACGCTGCGAGGCAGGCGCAGCTCGGCCAGGATCAGCGCGGCATTGGGGGTGCTTGCCGGGTCGATCCACACCCGCCCTGCGAGCAGCGACAGGGGGAAGGCCAGTGCGAGGAGAAGCAGGAGGAGCGGGATCGGGCGGGTCATCTCAGCGCGTATCCATGATGGGGGCTCACGCCCTCGCGCACCTCCCCCAGCCGCGCCGCTGCCCGGATCACGCTGGGCCCGCCGCAATAGAGCAGCGAGGGGTCGAACGCCGCGCGCCGGGTCTGCGGCAGGGCATCAAGCACCGGATGGCGCTGCGCCCGCTCGGCACCGGCGACCAGCAGCAGCGCGGGCGGGTCGGCCAGCACTTGCTCGAGCGAGAGGTAATCGGCCTGGTGCATCCCGCGCGCGGCGGTGTGGCTGGCCAGCCCTGCGCGGCGCATCAGTTCGCCGACCAGCGTGTCCTCACCCGGCACGATGCCGCCGGGTTGCCACAGAACGGTCGCGGGGGCGGCCCTTCCCCGCCCCTGCTCCAGCTGCGCCGCCGCCCGCCCGATCCGCGCCGCGAGCGCCTCGCCCCGCTCCGGCTCGCCCACGGCGGCTGCGAGGGCGCGCACCTGCGCCTGGCTTTCGGCTNNCCTGCGCCTGGCTTTCGGCGACTGTGCTGGCAATGCCGAGCGTCTCGACCCGCAGCCCCATGTCCGCCAGGGCAGCGCGGGTGGCCGGCGGCATGAACACGCTGCCGACGACCATGTCCGGATCGAGCGCCAGCACTTCCTCCACCGTCCCCCCGGTCGCCCGGAAGCTGCGGGCGAGCGCAAGGTCCATCGAGGTGCCCTGCGGATCGTGGCTGTAGTGGCTCACCGCCAGCAGTCGTTCGGGCGGGAGCACTTCGGCCAGGATCGCATCGCTGCACGGGTTGAGGCTGACTACGGTGGGGGCGTCCGGTGCAGGCGGCTGAACCGTCGCAGGACCGCATCCTGCAACGGCCACAGCGGCGAGGAGACCGGCCCAGCGCACTACTCGCATCGTGTCATAGGGCCAGCCGCGCCCCGACAAACGCGCCCCGCCCGGCCTGGGCGTATCCGGCAGCCGTCTGGTACTGCGTGTCGAACAGGTTCTCGACCCGGCCAAACAGCTCCACTGTATCGCCCACCGGCAGCGAAGCGCGCAGCGTCACCACCTCGTAACCGTCGAGCGGGACGGTATTGGCAGCATTGTCGAAGCTGTCACCCACCAGCCGCACGTCCGCCCCCAGCGTCAGGCCGGCCAGCGGAACCTGCCAGTCTGCCGAGACCGTCAGCGCATGGCGCGGACGGCGGGCGAGCGTATTGCCCAGCCGCGCGCTGCCAAGGGTGCGGTTCTCGGTCTCGACATAGGCGTAAACCGCCCGCGCGGTCAGTCGCTCGCTGGGCCGTGCCCCGAGTTCCAGCTCGAACCCCTGCGCGCGCACCCTGCCCAGGTTCTCGTAGAACCCGAACGGGCGGGTGGCACAAAGGGGCGCGGTCGAACCGAAGCAGCTGGCGAACTCGATCTGGTCTTCTGCATCACGGCGGAACACCGTGGCGGCGCCATGGAAGCGGCGGCCGGACATGGTCCGTTCGCCCAGCGCCAGGCCAAGGTCGAAGCTGGTGCTCTTTTCCGGGGTCAGGGCTTCGTTACCGAAATCGCTGAACAGCTGGAACAGCGTTGGCGCCTTGAACCCTTCGCCCACGCTGGCGCGCAGGCGCAGGTCATCCGCCAGTTCATAGCTCAGGTCCGCGCCGAAGCTGTTCGCGGTGCCGAACCGGGCATGGTCGTCAATTCGCCCACCAACCCGCGCGGAAAAGCCGCCGTATTCAATCCCGAGCTGGGTGTAGGCCCCGAAGATGCGCGTGCTTTCCCCGGCATCGAACAGGGTGCGGTAATCGCTCCACTCGTGCTCACCGCCGAAATGGACCAGCAGCGGGCCGATTGGCCGCCATTCGCCGCGCAAGGCAATCCGGTCGGACGTGCCCTTGCTGGTGAAGGTCGGCCCGAATGCAGGGTCGAGGTTGTCACGCTCTGTTTCGGCGAGGCTATAGCTGGCCTGGAGGTAGAGCGGGCCGCTGTCATAGACCGCCCCGGCGCTGGCGGCGATCTGGCGGGTTTCCTGTGTTTCAAGCGTATCGGCCAGCGCGAACAGGGGTGAAGGGAACCCGTCGAGATCGAGTGTTCCCTCGGCGTAGCGCCCGCGCGCAAACAGTTCAAAGCTGTCCGAGAGGTAGAGCCGCCCCTGCCCGTTCAGCGCCCACTGCTCGAACCCGTCGGCCTCGGTGCCGCTGGCAGCCGAGGAGAACCCGTCAGTACGGAAGTAGCTGGCCGAAGCGCCAAGGAAGCCGCGCTCCCCGCCGATCCCGCCCGAGACAGCTCCGGTCGCGGTATCGCGCGCGCCATATTCGGCGCTGGCGCGCAGCCCGCTGGCCGCGCTGGTCGAGGCCACCACGACGCCGCCGATGGCATCCGATCCCCAGACGGTGGAGTTGGACGAGCGCAGCACCTCCAGCTTTTCGAGGTTCATCGCCAGCAGGTTGCCGAAGTCGAACCCGCCGCCGGGCGAGGCCGGGTCGGCCACCCGCACCCCGTCAAGCACGGCCAGCGTCTGTTCCGCCTCGGCGCCGCGCAGGCGCACCCCGGTGAAGCCGCCGGCCCCGCCGTTGCGGCTGAGGGTGAGGCCGGGGACGCGCTCCAGCACCCGGGCAAGGTCCGCACCCTGCACGCTGGTAATCTCAGCCTCGCCCAGCACGGTGACCGGCTGGCCGGTCGCCTCGACCTCCATCCGGGTGCCGGTGGCAGTGACGGTGATGGTGGCTTCATCCAGCTTGCGGTCAGCGATGACCACGCGGTCATCAGCGTCATCCTGCGCCCAAGCGGGGGCAGAAACGAACGCCAAAGAACTCAAAAACAGGTATTTACGCATAATTCCTCCAGTCATGTGCGAACGTCGCCCATGACGGAGGACAGCCTGCGAATTCAGGCTTTCCCCGCAACTTCCGGTACACCCCGCCCGGCCGCTCGAACGACACGCACAGGCAGGTCTCCTGGCTCCCGGATCAACGCTACTCCGCCGCCTTCCCGGGCCGGAGCCCAGTGGCATATGGCGGGATCGCTCCCCGGTCACAGTTGCGGGGGCAGCGGGGGATTTGAACCCCCTTCCCTCTTAGGCCCGCTCTCGCGGGCAACCCGTGACGTCGGCGCGGAGCATAGAGCGGTCGCCGCCTGCGGGCAAGCGCGGCGGCATTAACCGGTTGTTTGCCGTGCGCCTTAACCGCGCTGTGGAGGCTGTGCCCCTATGGGACAGGGCCCTTCGTTCACCTCGTCCGCCTGCCCCGCCCTTGCTACGCGCTTTGCGCGTATCGCCGCTCTGCCAGAGGAACCCGCTTGACCCGCCGCCCTGCCCTCCCTGCCCAAGCCCCGCGGGTCTACGCCGGACCGCGCCCTCGCGCGCCGCGGCAGAACTTGGCGGCGCGGCTGCGGACGGCGTTTTCGGGCAGGCACCGCGGGCGGAGCCTCCTGGCACTGGCGGCAGCAATCGGGGTTCCGGCGATGGCCGCGCCGCTCGACTGGGGTGCAGAAGCGGACACCGGCTTCACTGCCCCCGCCGCCGTCACCCCGATGGCGTTCGAGCAGGCCGGGCAGAATTTCCCCGGTTCGGCCTTCTACTTCATCGAGGATGAAGCGCGGCTCAGCTATGATGTGGATACCGCGCCTGCCGTGCTGTTCGACCAGACCGGCACCGGCAATGCCGAAGTGGCCGAGCTCGCCCTGCGCGACACGGTCGGCCCATCGGCCCGCGCGTTCTTCGGCGGCGGCAGCGGGCTTGACCGCACCCGCGCGCTCGATTGCCTCGCCACCGCAATCTATTACGAAGCGGCGAGCGAATCGATCGGAGGGCAACGCGCGGTGGCGCAAGTGGTGCTCAACCGTGTGGCCCACCCGACCTATCCCAACACGGTCTGCGGCGTCGTTTACCAGGGCAGCGAGCGCAAGACCGGTTGCCAGTTCAGCTTCACCTGTGACGGATCGCTGCGCCGCGTGCCTTCTGCCAGTGCGATGGCAAGGGCCCGGATGGTTGCGCGCGATGCGCTGGCGGGCGACGTTTACACCCCGGTCGGCCTCGCCACCCATTATCACACGATCTGGATCTACCCCTACTGGGCGCCCAGCCTCGACCACATCGGCACCATAGGCGCCCACCGCTTCTACAAGTGGAAGGGGCCGGCCGGCACTCCGGCTGCATTCC
>NCJP01000018.1 GCA_002278985.1 Erythrobacter sp. 34-65-8 | reverse complement strand
CAGATCTTCTTGCAGATGGCGTTGACGATGATGGTGGTGGCCCCAATTATGGGTCTCGGGGGTGTCGCAATGGCGCTGCACGAAGGCGCGAAGTTATCCACCTTGTTGCTGGTGGCGCTTCCCGTCATGGGTGCATTCTTGAGCGTGGTCATGGTCAAGGTCATTCCCAAGTTCCGTTCGATGCAGGTGAAGATCGACCGCCTCAATGAGGTGCTGCGTGAACAGATCACCCGCAATCCCGCCAATGCGCCCGTGGCCGAAGAAGCGGGGCGCCATATTGCCCGCCTTGAACAGGGCCAGACCGTGGCGAAAGAGGAGATCAATCCACTCCTGCTTCCCCTGTTTGCGCCGCAGGTGCAGGGTTTCCTGATCGATGCGATGGCCCGCGATCCGGCCAGGCTGGCGGGGGAAACGGTGCTGCCCATGCTCATCGTGCAGGGCGGCAGTGATCTGCAGGTCGCTCTGGCCGACGGGCAGGCGCTGGCTGCGGCCCGCCCCGATGCCCGCCTGCTGGTGCTGGACGGCGTCAGTCACACGCTCAAGCGGGTCGAAGGCGAAGGGTTGTCCGCCAATTACCGCACCTATTTTGACACCGCCTTGCCGCTTGACCCGCGCGTGGTCGATGCGGTGGCGGAGTTCATGCAGCAGGGCTCGGCGGCGCCGGCTGACAGGGCGGGTATGCGGCGCACGCGTTGACGCGACATGACATCAGGAGGGAAGGGCAATGCTGCACAAGTTCTTTGAAAAGGGATACTGGTTCGAAACCAAGAAGCTTGGCTACGGCGCGGGCCTGCCGATTGCATGGCAGGGCTGGGTGCTTCTGTTGTCACACCTTGTCCTGATGATCGGGCTGGGCCTGCTGATGACACGGGGCGACGTGACGAGCTTTGTGCTCGGCGTGGCCGGCATGGTTGCGTCGACGGTGGGGGTGGTCATGATCGCAAAGGCCCGCACCCGCGGGGAATGGAAATGGCGCGGTTGATGCCGCTCGGGGGTTCGAACCCGGCGCATCCTTAGCCGCACGTTAAACCTTTGGCGCTAGGATGGGCGGCATGGAAAAGCCTGCCCGCCCTCCTTACGCCACCACCGCCACGGCGCCGCTGTCCAGCTGGCTGTTTGGTGCCGTGGCCGTTGTCGCCGTCGCCATGATCCCCGCTGCTGCGGTCATCGCGCAGACCGGATCGCAGCCGTTCACCGTGGCTGAAACCGGCGACAGTTTCGGCACCCTGCAGGAGGCGGTCAATGCGATCGGATCGGGCACCGGCACCATCGCCATTGCGCCCGGCACCTATCGCGACTGCGCTGTGCAGGAAGGCGGCTCGATCGCTTTCCTCGCCACCCAGCCGGGCGCGGCCGTGTTCGACGGCGGCACGTGTGAAGGCAAGGCGGCGCTGGTGCTGCGCGGGCGCGAGGCGAAAGTCTCCGGGCTCGTCTTCCGCCGCATGGCCGTGGCTGACGGCAATGGGGCCGGCATCCGGCTGGAGCAGGGCAACCTGACCGTCACCCAGAGCTGGTTCGCCGACAGCCAGCAGGGCATTCTGACCGCTGACGACCCCTCGGGCCGGATCGTGATCGACAAATCGACCTTCTCGGGCCTCGGCACGTGCGAGAATTCGGCCGGGTGCGCCCACTCGATCTACATCGGCAACTATGGCCAGCTGCGGGTGACCCGCAGCCGCTTCGAACGCGGCACCGGCGGGCATTACGTCAAAGCGCGCGCCGCCCGGGTCGAGATTGCCGCCTCCAGCTTCGACGATTCGGCTGGCCGTGCCACCAACTACATGATCGACCTGCCGGCCGGCGCGGTCGGCCAGATCACCAACAACTGGTTCGTCCAGGGGCGCGACAAGGAGAATTACTCCGCCTTCATCGCGGTCGGCGCGGAAGATGTGCTGCGCGGCTCGGACGGATTGCAGATCGCCGGCAACGACGCGCGGCTGGTTCCGGCGCTGCGCCGCAGCACCACCTTCGTGGCGGACTGGACCGGCGACCGGCTGGCGATTGCCGACAACAACCTCGGCACCGGGCTCAAGAGTTTCGAAAAACGCTGACGACGAATTCGGCTGCCGAATTCAGCTGAGCAGGTGCCCCGAGCGGTCCCGCTTGGTGGCGAGATAGCGGGCATTGTGCGGGTTGTCGGGCAACTGGTGCGGCACCCGTTCGGCCACACT
The DNA here is from genome assembly GCA_002278985.1 of Erythrobacter sp. 34-65-8. GTDB lineage: Bacteria > Pseudomonadota > Alphaproteobacteria > Sphingomonadales > Sphingomonadaceae > 34-65-8. The sequence goes on along the minus strand of NCJP01000018.1, from coordinate 22,062 downwards.
GACCCCGGCATTTTCGATCGCGCCAACCTTTTTGGGGTTGTTGGTCATCAGCCGGATCGATCGGACCCCCAGCAATTCCAGCATCCGGGCGGCAACCGGAAAGTCGCGCGCCTCGTCAGGCAGGCCCAGGCGCTGGTTGGCGTCGACCGTGTCGAACCCCTGGTCCTGCAGGCGGTAGGCGCGCAGCTTGTTGATCAGGCCGATCCCCCGCCCTTCCTGCCGCAGATAGAGCAGCACGCCCCAGCCGCCGCCCGCCGCTTCGTGCGCCATGGCGTGGAGCGCGGCATCGAGCTGCGGCCCGCAGTCGCACTTGAGGCTGCCGAGAATATCGCCGGTCAGGCATTCCGAATGGAGCCGCACCAGTGGCGGCACATCGCCCTGCTGTTGCCCGATCACCAGTGCGACATGTTCGCGCAAGTCATCGGCGCTGCGGAAGGCGACGATTTCCGCGGTCTCGCTGGCACGCACCGGCAGGTGCGCGCGGGTGACGATCCGGAGGGCGGCATGATCCTGCCAGTGGGCCAGATCGCCCGCGCCGACGGCAACCGGCTCGCCCGCCTCAGCCGGGTCGACCATGAAGGCGGGCAGGATCCCGGCGATCCGGGCCAGTTCCAGCGCCGCCTCGGCCTGTGCCTGCCAGGCAATGGGCTCGGCCTTGAAGGGGCCTTTCAGCGGGTTGGCGAGGTCCAGCGCCGGATCGGCCACGGGCAGCGCGCTGCGCAGCGTGAAGGGCTCCCCGCCATGGATCAGCACCGGGGCGTGGGGCACGGCTGCTTCGCGCTGGTTGGCGAGTTTCAGCGTGGCCGCGCGCGCGGCAGAGATGAGCAGCTGATGCGCGGTAGCCGCAGTGGCAACGCCTGTCTCGATCGGCAGCAGGACCGGCCCACCCTCCAGCGCCAGCGCCCAGCCGTGCCGCAAGGCATCGACCGCCTGCGCCACCCGCCGCGCGGGCGACGGGCCGGATGCCGGTTCCTCGCTCAGAGGGCGAATTCCGTGATCAGCGGCACGTGGTCGCTCGGGCTCTCCCACCGCCGCGTTTCCTCGACGAAGCGATGGCTGACCGCCTGCGGGGCAAGCTCGGGGCTCGCCCACATATGGTCAAGCCTGCGCCCCTGGTCCTTCTGCCGCCAGTAGCTGCGATAGGACCACCAGGAATAGTTGCGCTCCGGCGCGGGGATCAGCTGGCGGCCCAGATCGACCCAGCCATGGGCGTCGCGGAACCGGCCCAGCGTCTCGACCTCGACCGGCGTATGGCTGACCACCTTGAGCAGGGCCTTGTGGTCGTAGACGTCGCATTCCAGCGGCGCGATGTTGAAATCGCCGACGATCAGCGTGGGCCGGTCCAGCGCATCGGCCCAGCGGGTCATGCGTTCGAGGAAGTCGAGCTTCTGCCCGAACTTGGAGTTCACTTCGCGGTCGGCAATGTCGCCCCCGGCCGGGATATAGACGTTCTCCAGCACCAGCCCCTGCCCCGGACCGAGCAGTTCCACGCCAACATGGCGCGCCTCGCCATTGTCCTGCCAGTCATTACGAGACAGTTCGCGCAGGGGAATCCGGCTGACGGTGGCGACCCCGTGGTAGCCCTTCTGCCCGTGGACTGCCTGATGGACATAACCCAGCTCGGCCAGCGCCTCGGCCGGGAACTGGCTTTCCTGGCATTTGATTTCCTGCAGGCACAGCACGTCGGGCCGCTGCTCGCCCAGCATCCGCGCCACCTGGTCGATGCGCAGGCGGACCGAGTTGATGTTCCAGGTAGCGATAGAGACAGTCGGGCTGGCCATGGCACGCGCGATAGGCAGACGGTGCGGGTTTGTCCAACCCGCCTTGTTAACGACGGAGTTCACGCCGGACAGGAAAAACGGCCCACCGATGGCGGGCCGTTCAAAGGCGCTTCAGGCGCCGGTCCAGGTAGCCGAACCGGGCGAACCCGAATCGGCTGGCGTCAGTTCAGGCGCAGAGGGTCTTGCGGCCGCGACGGCGACGGGCACGCAGCACCTTGCGGCCGCCCGGGGTTGCCTTGCGGGCAAAAAAGCCGTGGCGACGGGCGCGAACGAGATTGCTGGGCTGGAATGTCCGCTTCATGGGTACCTCGGTATTGGTTCAGATGACGTCATCAAAACGAAAAAGGGCCGCCCCGGAAGGCGACCGCCTGTGTGGGAGGGCCGTTACGGCAGCAGCGCCCCCAAGTCAAGATAGGCAAGGCGCGGTGCCGCAGCAGCCGGAGCCTCGCCAAGCCAGCGCCGCATTTCTGCAGCGCCAAGCCACTTCACCTGGTTGAAACCGACCGAATTGGTCATGTCATAGAACGCACGCGCCTCGCCATCCGCCATGCCCATCTCGCGGTAGTAGGCAAGGTACCCGGCGTGCTCTGCCGAACCGGCGGCGAACTGGTGCGCCTCGCGCCCGTCCTCGGCAATCCAGGCATGGACGGCAAATTCGGCTCCGTCATCAATCCGCCGCTGTGTGCCCGCCAGCAGCAGTTCGACCGCGCCGGAGCGGACCGACCCCCCGGCCGGGACATGGGTTGCCAGGCCCGCGGCGCGAATCATCCGGCCCAGTTTCAGGTTGGCGCGGTCATCCTCGGTGCCGGGGCATTCGACCAGTTCGAGGGTGGCGATGCCGGGATGGTCGCGCAGCATCGCGGCAAACTGCGCCGGGCTGGCCGAATCGGTTACATCGACCAGCGCGGCGCGTTTCCCGTCGATTACCCGGAACGGGCCGTAGCGGGCGACCGCGTCGCGCTCGACTGCGGCATGAAGCGGGACAAACCGGGCACCACCCGCGGGGGCCGGGGCCATGCGCCACTGGGCGAACATCAGGTGGGTCAGCCCCTCGGGCCGGTCTGACGGCACCTGCCCCGCACCCGGCCCGGCAACCGACCCTGCCACCTGTGCAGCCACGGGCGTGGCAAGCAGGGCAAGTGCAGCAGCAAGGCAGGTCAGAAATCGCATGGTCATCCTGTGCGCCGCCTGCACTTGCCGAATGCCCAACCGATATCCTTGCCAGAAGGTTGACCGCGATGTTGACCGCGATGTTGACCGCGACTCGGGGCTTTGCGACAAGACCCGCCGATCGCGCATTCTGCTCAGGCCTCGCCTGCGCAGACCAATGGGGCATTTTGCGTGGTCGCACTCGTCAGGACAGTTGCCTATCTCGGCCTGGAAGCGCGTAGCGTCGAGGTGCAGTGCTCGATCGCGCCGGGCCTGCCGCAGTTCAACATCGTCGGCCTCGCCAACAAGGCGGTGGGGGAAAGCAAGGAGCGGGTGCGGGCCGCGCTCTCTGCCATGGGGCTGGCGCTGCCGCCCAAGCGGATCACCATCAACCTCTCGCCTGCCGACCTGCCCAAGGAAGGCAGCCATTACGATCTGCCAGTGGCGCTGGCCCTGCTCGCCGCAATGGGTGTGACCGATGCCGAGCAGTTGGGGGACTTCGTGGCGGTGGGTGAACTGGCACTGGATGGCCGGGTCGTGCCCTCGCCCGGCGTGCTGCTCGCCGCGCTCCACGCCAGCAGCGAGGAAGCCGGGCTGATCTGCCCAGCGGCGCAAGGGAGCGAAGCGCGCTGGGCGAGCGACATCCCGGTGGTCGCCGCACCAGACCTGGTGGCGCTGCTCAATCACCTGAAAGGGACCAGCCGCCTGCCCGACCCGCCGCCGGGCGAGGTCGAGGCCCCGGCTCCGGGGCCGGACCTCAAGCAGGTCAAGGGGCAGGAAGTGGCCAAGCGCGCGCTGGAGATTGCGGCGGCGGGCGGGCACAACCTCCTGATGGTGGGGCCGCCGGGGGCGGGCAAGAGCCTGCTGGCCTCGTGCCTGCCCGGGGTCCTGCCGCCGCTGACCTCACCCGAGGCGCTGGAGGTTTCGATGGTGCAGTCGGTCGCGGGCCTGCTCGAAGGCGGGCGGATCAGCCGCACCCGCCCGTTCCGCGCGCCGCACCATTCGGCCAGCATGGCGGCGCTCACGGGCGGGGGGCTGAAGGTGAAGCCGGGCGAGGTCAGCCTCGCGCACCTCGGCGTCCTGTTCCTGGACGAATTGCCCGAGTTCCAGCGCGCGGTGCTGGACAGCCTGCGCCAGCCGCTGGAGACCGGCCATGTCGATGTCGCGCGGGCCAATGCCCATGTCACCTTTCCCGCGCGGGTGCAGCTGGTCGCAGCGATGAACCCGTGCCGCTGCGGGCATCTGGGCGATCCCGCGCTGGCCTGTTCCCGCGCGCCGCGTTGTGCGGCAGACTACCAGACCCGCGTTTCCGGCCCCCTGCTTGACCGGATCGACCTGCATGTCGAGGTCGATCCGGTCAGCGCCGCCGACCTCGCCCTGCCTCCGCCGGCCGAAGGCAGTGCAGAGGTCGCCGCGCGGGTGGCGCGGGCGCGCAGTGTCCAGTCCGGCCGCAGCGTTGAAAGCGGCGCGCGCACCAACGCCGAACTGGAAGGCGAGGCGCTTGAGCGGTTTGCCACGCCGGATGAGCCGGGCCGGCGCCTGCTGATGCAGGCTGCCGAGGCCATGCGGCTCAGCGCGCGGGGCTATACGCGGATGCTGCGGGTGGCGCGCACGATTGCGGATCTGGCCGGGGTCGAGGGGGTCGGCCGGATCCACGTGGCCGAAGCATTGAGCTATCGCAGGCAGGCACCAAGGGCCTGAGACCCTACTCTGCGGCGCGGATCGCCGGGTCTTCGGCGTAGCTGCCCAGTTCCAGCCGCTGGCCCGCCTCTGCGCGTGACCCGTCGGCCCGCAGGCCGAGGGTTTCCGGCTTGACCAGGCGCAAGTCAGCCGGGCCCAGAATCCGGCCATCGTGGGCCAGGATCGAGACCGGGCCGATCGGCAACCGGTCCAGCTCGTCGACCAGCACCGGGTTCTCGATCACTTCGTGGCCGTACTTCTGCCCCCACTGGCGCAGCGCGAGCATGGCCGGGAGCAGGTCGAAGCCCTTCTCGGTGAGCCGGTACTCGATCCGGCGGCGGTCCTCCGCACAGGGCGCGCGATCAAGGATGCCATGCTCGACCAGGCGGGCCAGACGGTTGGAAAGGATGTTGCGGGCAATGCCCAGTTCGCTCAGGAATTCCTCGAAGTGGTGCAGCCCGTTGAAGCTGGCGCGCAGGATCATGAAGCTCCACCGCTCGCCCATCACCTCCAGCGCTTCGGGCAGCCCGCAAGCTGTCAGATCGCGCAGCGGCTCTCGCAAATCACCCATTGGCATTCCTTCCCCGTCCCGGTTCTAGCGTGTTCTGCGCCAACGCAAAACCGAAACTAAGTTTCTAGTTGCAACCTGCAATCTAATTCATTAGGTAGCGATTCGCAACCAGTTGCCATTCGAAACCTGAATGGGAGCTGGCCAAGCCCCCAAATGACCTGTCACAGGAAAGCGACTCATGACCCTCTCCCTCCCCCGTTTCCGTACTTCGGCCGCTTTCGGCGCTGCCGTACTCTACACCGCCCTGACCTTCGGCGCGACGCTCACCCCCACTCCTGCCATGGCCCAGTCGGCCGGCGCCTATTACAGCGCCGAACTGGCCGCCCCCGCCAAGGATGCCCGCGTCATCGGCGGCGGCGTGGTGTGGCGCTGCGAAGGCACCAGCTGCGTTGCCCCGCGCGGCACCTCTGCTCCGGCCACCATGTGCCGCAAGCTGTCGCGCGAAGTCGGCACCATCGCCAGCTTCTCGGCCAAGGGCGAAGCTCTGGCTGAAGACAAGCTGGCCAAGTGCAACGGCTGATTATCCGAATAACCCCCGTCCTCTCCATCACGGGTGGCACTCGGCTCCTGGAGCACCGCTCCGGGGGCCGTTTTTTATCCGGCGATCAGGCCTCGCCCGGCAAGGTCCCGCTGAAGCGCAGCGGCTTCGGAAAAGTGATGAACCTGCCAACCAAGCGCCGCGGCAGCCGCGATGTTGGCACCATTGTCGTCGATGAACAGCATGGCCCCGGGGGAATGACCGAAACGGCGCTCGGCCAGCCGGAAGATCGCCGGGTCGGGCTTGGCGAGCTTTTCTTCACCGGACACGACGATATCGCGGAAATGGTCAAACACCGGGGCTGTCGGGCGGAACATGGCCCACAACTCCGCCCCGAAATTGGTGATGGCGTATAGCGGCACCTGCGCCGCCGCGAGCAGGCCCACCAGTTCAAGGCTGCCGGGCACTGGCCCCGGGATCGTCTCGTTGAACCGCTGGGCATAGGCGGCAATCAGGTGCGCGTGGCCGGGAAATGCGGCCTGCCGTTCGGGGACCATCTCGGCCAGCGGGCGCCCGGCATCATGCTGGAAATGCCATTCCTCGGTCACCACGTGGGCCAGAAACCAGTCAAGCTCTGCCGGATCGTGGATCAGCTTCTCGAACAGTGTCCGCAGCTGCCACTGATAGAGCACCCGCCCGACATCGAACACGACAGCCTCTACGGGCACATCAACTGGCTGCACGGGACTGCCCCCTACGCAAACGGCCCGCACTCCGCTGGGGAGGCAGGCCGGTTGTCTGCCCGGCAAAACCGGGCCAATCGGGCTGGATCAGCCCTGGCGGGCCTTGAAGCGGCGGTTGGTCTTGTTGATCACGTAAGTCCGGCCACGGCGGCGGATCACGCGGCAATCCCGGTGGCGGTCTTTCAGCGACTTGAGGCTGTTACGGATTTTCATTGGTCTATCCCGGAAACAAATCCGGCACCGGAACACGCTTCCGATGCCGTACGATCAGCCCGCGCCACTAGGGGGTGATCGCCGCTGAGTCAACCGTCTGCGCGGATGGCAGACAGGCGTTCCTCCCATGCCAGGGCATGGCTGACGATCGTATCGAGATCAGCGTGGCGCGGCTGCCAGGGCAGGGTGGCGCGCAGCAGCGCCGGATCGGATACCAGCGTGCCCGGATCGCCCGCCCGGCGCGGTTCCATCCGCCGTTCGATTCGCTTTCCTGAAACGCGCCCGACCGCATCGAGCACCTCCAGCACCGAGAACCCGCGCCCATAGCCGCAGTTCATCCGCAGCGACCGTGCTGGCTCGGCCATCAGCGCCTCGAGCGCCAGGACGTGCGCATCGGCCAGGTCGGAGACATGGATGTAATCGCGCACCCCGGTTCCGTCGGGCGTGTCGTAGTCAGTTCCGAACACGGCCACATGGTCACGCTTGCCGAGTGCTGCTTCCACCGCGACCTTGATCAGGTGGGTCGCACCTGCGGTCGATTGCCCGGTCCGCCCTTGGGGATCGGCACCAGCCACATTGAAATAGCGCAGGGCCCCGTAGTTCATCGGATGGGCCAGGGACACATCGGCCAGCATCTGCTCGGTCATCAGCTTGGACCAGCCATAGGGATTGATCGGCACCTGCGGGGTCTGCTCGGTCACGCTGGGCGTGTCAGGCACGCCATAGGTGGCTGCGGTCGAACTGAAGATGAAATGCGGCACCCCCGCCGCGACCGTCGCCGCGATCAGCGCCCGGGTCTTGGCGGTGTTGTTGTGATAGTACTTGAGCGGATCGGACACCGATTCCGGCACCACCACCGACCCTGCAAAATGCATGATCGCGCCTGTTCCCTGCTCGGCAAAGATCCGGGCCAGCAGGCCGGCGTCCTCGATATCGCCCTCGTAGAACGGCACCCCGTCAGGCACGGCGAAGCGGAATCCGGTCACGAGATTGTCGATCACCGCCACCGGCCAGCCCGCATCGCGCAAGGCCAGCACGGCATGGCTGCCGATATATCCGGCACCGCCGGTAACGAGGACGGAAGGGCGAGAGAGTGCGTTCATGGGATACCCTTTACGTCGAAGTCGTTTGCAGAAGATTGCTTCCGCATTGCTGGCCCATCGCAGGCACACCTCGCGGGATGCGCCTAGACTCATCCAGAAGGAGTCGCACCATGAAAATGTTCCCGCTTTCGGCGCTCGCCATAGCCGCATTGACAGCATCGGGCTGCGCCACGACGCCCGTTGCCGGCCCGGTCGAAGTCACCCGCTTCGTGGCCCCAGACGCATCCGCCCGCCTCGGGCAGGGGACGGTTTTCGTCGAGAGCGCGCCCGGGCAGGACGGGGAAGCGCTGGCGCTTGCACCCTACAAGGCCGCAATCGCACGGGAGCTGGCACGACTCGGGTATCGCGAAACGCCGCGCGAGGCCGCCGAGCAGGTGGCGCAGCTGCGGATCGAGCAATTCACCTCGGCGGGCGAAAGTACACGCCGCGGCCCGGTGAGCGTGGGGGTGGGCGGGTCGACCGGCAGCTGGGGCTCGGGACTGGGTCTTGGTCTGGGCATCAACCTTGGCGGCGGCGGCAAGCGTGAACAGCTTGTCACCCGGCTGGGGGTGATGATCCGTGACAAGGCAACCGGTACGACATATTGGGAAGGCCGCGCGCAATTTTCGGTAAGCCCCGATTCACCGCTTGCTGCCAGTCAGGCCAACGCCGATGCAATGGCCAGTGCCTTGCTGCGGGACTTTCCCGGTGCGAACGGCGAAACCGTAGAAGTGAAAGTGACACAGTGACCCAGATCCAGATCGACGGCCAGTTCGACAGCGGCAATATCGAAGTTCTCTCGCTCGACGGGACGACGGCCCGCCTGGCTGTCCGGGCCGACACCATGTCCGAATTCCGCCAGTGGTTCCATTTCCGCGCCAGTGGCGCGGCGGGGCAGGCGCTGACGCTCAAGATCACCGGCCTTGAAGGATCGGCCTATCCGCTTGGCTGGCCCGGGTACAACGCCCGCGTCTCGGAAGACCGGGAATACTGGGCTGCCGCCCCCACGAGCTACGATCCTGCCGAGGATGGCGGCACGCTGACGATACACTACACCCCGCAGTCTGACCTTGCCTGGTTCGCCTATTTCGTGGCGTGCATTACCGCCATCTCGGCACCACGCTGGACGGCCAGCCGATCGACTGCCTGAGCTTCGGCGAAGGCGAGACAGTCGTGTGGCTGACCGCCCGTCAGCATCCCGGCGAAACGCAGGCCGAATGGTGGATGGAGGGGATGCTTGACCTGATGACCGACCCGGCAAGCGCGGTGGCGCGCGAACTGCGCCGCCGCTGCACGTTCCATGTCGTGCCCAACTGCAACCCCGATGGTTCGCGCCGCGGCCACTTGCGCACCAATGCGGTGGGGGTGAACCTCAACCGTGAATGGGAAAGCCCCAGCGCGGACAAGTCACCCGAAGTGCTCGCGATCCGCAATGCGATGGATGCAACCGGGGTGGATTTCGCGATGGACGTGCATGGCGATGAAGCGATCCCGGCCTGCTTCCTGGCCGGTTACGAAGGCATTCCGGACTTGGCCGAAGAGCATCTTGGCCGTTTCACCCGCTATCGGGCGATCCTCGCGCGGCGCACGCCTGACTTTCAGCAGAAGCGGGGCTATCCGGTCTCTGCCCCGGGCAAGGCCAACATGACCATGTGCACAACCCAGGTTGCGCACCGGTTTGGTGCCTGCGCCATGACCCTCGAAATGCCGTACAAGGACCATGACGACGCCCCCGATGCGGCGCAGAACTGGAGCCCGGAACGGTGCCGCCAGCTGGGTGCTGATTGCATGGGCGCGCTGCTTGAATGGCTGGAGGGCTGATCCGCTCCGCACCATGTCCCGCACCTCACTGCGTCATCACCGATCGGCGCAACCGGGCGAGCATGTTTCGCACGATCAGGCGGTGCGCAAGCCCCACCGGGACCATGTAGGCACGACCGAACCGGTTGTGGGTGATGACCGAAGACGTGATTGTCAGGACCGGTCCGGCGCAGGAAACGCACGTCATCACGTCAAGGTGCCGGTCCCGCTCGGTCAGGACCAGCCGCTCGGGCGTGGTTTCCTCAACCAGGAAGAAGTCGAGATAGTCTCCTGCAGAAACCTCGCTCACCCGCTGTCCGCTGAAGCCACCAATCCGTTTCACGCCGAAGCGGGCGGAAATCGCATCGCGGATGCGGAAGGCGGCCCCGAGCAAGGGCTGAGGGCTTGCCATGATCATGTTCCACGCCTGCAGCGGCGCGAGTGGACGGGCCAGTGTCACCGACTGGCTGTCATGATAGTCCAGCGTGGCGACCGGCCCCAGCGTTCTGATCACGGCGCGCTCTTTCGTTCGGCTCAGCCCAGGCTTGCCGGACCGAAAGCGTGGGGGAGCAGCACTGACAGGGGAATGCTGCGGACCTCCTCGGCGCCGACGCACAGCACGACCGGGTCGGTCCCGCCGAGCTGCGCCAGTTCGTTGAGCACCTGGCGGCATCGCCCGCACGGGGTGATCGGATCCGCTGCCGGGCCCACCACCGCGACCGCTTCCAGCCCGCCGCGCACCCCCTCTGCCATGGCCTTGGCCACGGCCACGGTTTCGGCGCACAGTGCCAGGCCATAGCTGGCGTTTTCGATATTGGTCCCGGTCACCACGCTGCCATCGGCAAAGCGCAGCGCCGCGCCGACGGCGAAGCGGGAATAGGGCGAATAGGATTGTTCGGCGGCCGCGCGGGCAGCCTGGACAAGTTCGGCATCGGGCATTTCTGATTCAGGCAGTTCAATGGCGCTCATGGCTACGTCCTTCATTCCTAGGGCCGCGCGACAACCCAGCGAACCGGCTCTTCACCGGCTGCGCTTTCGAGCGCCTCGTTGGCGGTCCACAACAGCCACGGGCGCTTGCTGTAGGTCGGTTCGAACCGGGTCCCGGTGACCCACAGGTTGCGCTCGATCCGGGCGGCAATCGGGTGCCGCTGCTCGAAGTCCTTGCCCAGCATCAGGATCACCGGCTTGCCCGCGTGCATTTCGATCTGGTTGATGAGGGTCATCAGCTCGCTTGCCACTGCTGCATCGGGCACTTCGCCGCCACAGGCATCCACCGTGCGTTCCAGTGCGATCGCGGGTGGCAGCATCCCGGTCCCGCGCGGCACCAGGGTGACGAAGTTGGCCGACTGCCCACCGGCCATCGCGCAAGGGTCGAACCGGTGGACCGCCCCGACCTGGAGCCCGGCTTCGCGCGCTGCGGCCAGATTGCGGGCGAACCGGCGATCCTGCCCTGCCGCGCCGTCGCTCGCCTCGAGGTAGGCAAAACCCGCCCCCAGCGCGGCCGCCGTGCGGAAGCTGACCGCGCCTTCGCCCTCGCCCACCAGAATGCCCTGGTCCGGAAATGCGGCCTCGGCCGGGGTCCAGTGGGTTACGTGCCACCACAGCCAGGCACCGCCGGCCAGTGCCAGCAGAACCAGCAGCGCCAGCGCACGCGCGCCCCAGCCTGATCCCTTGCGTTTGCGACCCATGAAATTCCCGCCCGGGCTGCTTTGCCCGCCCTTCCGTCAACCCTTGATGTGCAGCACGCAGATCAGCGTGAACAACCGCCGCGCCGTGGCAAAATCGGTCTCGACCTTGCCCTCCAGCCGCTCGAGCAGGAGCTCGGCCGCTTCGTTGTGAATGCCGCGGCGGGCCATGTCGATCGTTTCGATCTCGGCCGGGGTGGCCTTGCGGATCGCCTGGTAATAACTGTCGCAGATGGCAAAATATTCGCGGATCGGGCGGCGGAACCGGGCGAGGCCGAGCAGGAGCATCTCGAGCGGATTGTCAGCCTCGTCGCGGATATCGAGCGCCAGCCGTCCGTCCTGCACGGCCAGCCGCAACCGGTAGGGGCCATTGTGGCCCGCTTCGGCAGCGCGGCACGGCTTGAAGGTGTTTTCCTCGATCAGGTCGAAGATCGCCACGCGACGCTCCTGCTCGACATCGGCATTGCGCCACAGGATCGTATCCTCGTCGAGCGCGATGTGGCTGATGCGCCAGGAGGAGAGCGGAGCGGTCATGCCACCTGCCTTTCGCAGAAGCGCAGGGGGCGGGGCAAGTGTTTCGATGGTCATCCCCGATATCCACAAGTGTCCTGCGGCAATCATGCACCGGGGGGACCTTGCGATGCGCGTTTGCTGCGCCCACAAGGCTGCCCATGGCCGACAATGACCTCATGATCCGCACCGAATCAGGCCTCAAGCCGGTCAGCTCCGTGGCGCCCGGCCGCAGCCTGCCGGCCAATATCGAGGCCGAGGCGGCTTTTCTCGGTGCGGTCCTGATCGACAATTCGGTGATCGAGGAACTGCCGATCGCGTTGCGCCCGGATCATTTTTTCGAACCCCTGCACCAGCGGATCTATGAGCGGGTCCTGACCCTGATTGACCGCAATGCCGTGGTCACCCCGGTTACGCTCAAGCCCTATTTCGACAGCGACGAGACCATGCGCGAGCTGGGCGGCATTACCTATCTCGCCCGGTTGACGGCGGATGGCCACGGCCTCCTCGCCCCGCGCGAACTGGCCCAGCAGATCTACGACCTTGCCTTGCTGCGCCAGCTGATCACTGTGGGCCGCGACCTGGTAGAGGGTGCGCTCGATACCTCGCAGGAGGTCTCGCCCAAGGAGCGGATCGAACAGGCCGAGGCCGAACTCTACCGGGTGGCCGAAGGCGCCACGACCAGCAGCGAAGCGCAAAGCTTCAAGGACGCGTCCTTCGGGGCCTTGAAGCTGGTCGAGGCGGCGCTCAATTCCGGCGGCCGGTTTTCGGGCAAGACCACCGGTCTGGATGCGATCAACGAGAAAACCTCGGGCCTGCACAATTCTGACCTGATCATCCTGGCGGGGCGCCCCGGGATGGGCAAGACCTCGCTCGCCACCAACATCGCCTTCAACGCCGCGGCCCGCCTGATGCATGACCGGCGGGCGGGAATCGAGAATTCGCCCGGTGCGGCGGTGGCGTTCTTCAGCCTGGAAATGAGCGCGGACCAGCTCGCCACCCGTATCCTGTCGGAGCAGGCGGAGATCTCCAGCGAAGCGCTGCGGTCGGGCGATATTGACAGGGCGCGTTTCCAGAAGCTCTCCTTCGTCAGCCAGGAACTGGCCGAGCTGCCGCTCTACATCGACGATACGCCGGCCCTGACGATTGCCGGCCTGCGCGCCCGGGCCCGGCGGCTCAAGCGGCGGCACGATATCGGCATGGTGGTGGTCGATTACCTGCAGCTGCTGCAGGGTTCGGGCCGGGCCAACGACAACCGGGTCAACGAGATTTCCGAGATCAGCCGCGGCCTCAAAACGCTGGCCAAGGAACTGCACGTGCCGGTGATTGCGCTGTCACAGCTCAGCCGTGCGGTCGAAAGCCGCGAAGACAAGCGGCCCCAGCTGTCGGACCTGCGCGAATCGGGCTCGATCGAGCAGGACGCCGACATGGTCTGGTTCATTTTCCGGGCCGAGTATTACCACAACTCGCTCAAGCCCGACACGCCCGACGCGACCAGCTCGCCCGAAGTGCGCGAGAAGTATGACGCGTGGGAGCAGCACCACCTGGAGCTGGTGGGCAAGGCAACCCTGATCATCGCCAAGCAGCGGCACGGGTCGACCGGCAACGTCCCGCTGCACTTCCAGAGCGAGTTCACCAAGTTCAGCTCGCCCGAGCGGCGCGATTATTCGGACTTCGAATAGCTCCTGCCCCCCCTAGAGCCCCAGGTTCAGCCGCCGGCTGACAGTGTAGTCGACCACCGTCACCAGGAACCATGACAGGCCCCAGCGCAGCCGGTTCCATAGGGTGGCCCGGCGGCGATGCTCGGCCAGCACGATCTCTTCCGACCAGGGCAGATGCCCAGCCACGAAGCCGCGCATCCGCTCGGCCAGGACAGCATCGTCAATTCGGATCATCAGTTCCAGGTTGAGGAACAGGCTGCGCATGTCGAAGTTGGAGCTGCCGAGATAGGTCACATCATCGATCACGATCAGTTTGGTGTGCAGCTTGCACGGGGCGAATTCCCAGATCCGTACCTTGCGCTTGAGCAGGTAGGTGTAGAGTGAGCGCGTTGCGCCGACCGTGGCCGGATTGTCGCTCTTGCCCGCCAGCACCAGTCTGGCCTCGCCCGTCCGCCCGATCCGCGCGATCCGCCGCAGCAGGCCGGCCGAGGGCGAGAAATAGGCCATGACCATGTCGACCCGCGATCCCTGGCGCAGGTCATGCCCGACGTGCCGGGCCCAGCCTGACAGCCCTTCGGTTGGCCCGCCGATCAGCAGCTTCGCCGGACCATCGCCCGGCTCCCACCGGCGGACCTGCCGCCGGATGGCCAGCAGTTGCTGCCGGGGATGGGACAGCCATTGTTCCAGCGCGCCGTACCAGCGCACCAGATCGGTCACCAGCGAGCCTTCGATGCCGATCCCCAGGTCGCGCCAGCCGTCAGTCTCGGGCGGGTCGAAATAGCCGTGCTCGATGTTGAAGCCACCGATCAGCGCCCGCACGCCATCGGCAATTGCCATCTTCTGGTGATTGCGGATCAGGTAGCGCCGCCCGAAGCGCGGGGTGAAGACGTGGTACTGCCCGCCGGCTGCCTTGAATGCGGCAAAGAAAGGGGAATCTTCGTCTGCCGCCGCGCCGAACCCGTCGACGATGAGACGGGTATCGACCCCGCGCTCGACCGCCGCGACCAGCGCATCGCGCACCCGCAACCCGGCTTCGTCCTCGACAAAGATGTAATAGCACAGCCGCAGGGACTCGCGGGCGCCTGCGATCAGGGCGAGCAGGGCATCGAGCCGGTCTTTCCCGGCAGGATAGAACGTCAGCGCCTGCCCCTGTGCGGAAACCGCAAAGGGTTCCTCATCGCGGAAAGCTGCGGCTGGCTCCGCCGCAGCGGGCGTCAGATGCGGAGGGTGCTCGCCGGTCATCGCGACCTGCCTAGACGAGATTTGCGGTGAGGGGCAATTTCTTGACTCTTTACCCGCTGCTGCCTATGGGGCTTCCTTCCCCGAAACCACTTGTTCTGCTGGAGTGCCCGATGGCGCGCGTTACCGTCGAAGATTGTGTCGACAAGGTTCCCAACCGTTTCGATCTCGTCCTGCTGGCTGCCCAGCGTGCGCGCGAGATTTCCGGCGGTGCCGAACTGACCATCGACCGTGACCGGGACAAGAACCCGGTCGTGGCGCTGCGCGAAATCGCCGAACAGACCATTGGTCCGCGCGACCTCTACGAATCGGCCGTGGTCAACCTGCAGAAGATCCTGCCGGACGACGAGGACGAAGCGGATGAAATCGGCTCGCTCAGCCAGTCGGCCGAAGCGCTGCGGATCACCGCTGCGGCACCGGCCCGGTCCAACTCGCTCGGGGTCGATTACGACGGCTGAGCCTGTTTTCCTGGCAAAGTGTGAAAGGCCGCCTTCGGGCGGCCTTTTTCGTTTGGCTTGCGCGCAGCTCCATTCCGGCTGACAGTACCGGCCTGCCCACGAAGCGGGCTGACGGCGCGGCGTGATGGCTTGGAGGACTGGGCAGATGGCAGTGATTGCGGTCTACAGCGTGAAAGGCGGGGTGGGGAAAACCACGCTGGCGGCAAACCTGGCCTGGTGCAGCGCTGAGCTTGATCGCCAGCGCACCTTGCTGTGGGATCTCGACGCCGCGGGCGGAGCCGCTTTCCTGACCGGGCTGGATCCGGCCGGCAAGAAGCGGGCGGGCGGGGTGTTCGCCCGTGACCGCGATCCGGCCAGCGTGATCCGCACCACGGCTTACCCGCTGCTCGATGTCCTGCCCGCAGACGACAGCCTGTGGGCGCTGGACCGCCAGCTCACCAGCATCGGCAAGAAGCGCCGCCTGGCCAAGCTGGCGGAGGAACTGGGCCAGACCTACCCCCGGATCGTGCTCGATTGCCCGCCGGTACTCAACGAAGTGAGCGCGCAGGTGCTGCGCGCGGCCGATCTGGTGGTGGTACCGCTGCCGCCATCGCCGTTGTCGAGCAGGGCCTTCGAACTGGTTGCCGAAGCGGTCCGGGAGATGGGCAAGGGGCATCCGCCGATGCTGCCGGTGCTGTCGATGGTGGACCGCAGGCGGGCCCTGCACCGGGCGGCGATGGAAGCGAACCCGGGCTGGCCGGTCATCCCCTGGTCGAGCGCGATCGAGCAATGTGCGGTCAGGCGCGCGCCGGTGGGGGTGTTTGCCCGGTCGTCGCCGGGCGCGCGTTGCATCGCCGCGCTGTGGCAGGGAATCGAGCGCAAGCTGGCGGGCAAATAGCCGCTATCGCGGGGGCAAAGAATGCCTCTATACAAGCCGTTACAGGTTCCACGGGGGCGGGCAATGAGCGGGCTGGGTGACGGCATCGGCACGGCAATCGAAGGCGGCTTGCTTGGCCGCGTGGTCGAGCCCGGGGCGGGCGAAGGACAGGAACAGGCCGGGTCGGCCACGGTCTGCGCCAACTGCGGCACCGGCTTCACCGGCAAGTTCTGCCCCGAATGCGGCCAGAAAGCGCACATTCACCGCAGCCTGGCGGCGATCGGGCATGACATCATGCATGGCGTGCTCCACCTCGATGGCAAGCTGTGGAACACCCTGCCGCTGCTGGCCTTCAAGCCGGGCAAGCTGACCCGCCGCTATGTCGACGGGGAGCGGGCGAAGTTCGTCAGCCCGATGGCCATGTTCCTGTTCACCGTGTTTGCGATGTTTGCGGTGTTCCAGATGGTCGGGGTGACGGCGCCAACGGATTTCAGCGAAGGAATGATCGAAGGCTTCACCGACAATTCCGTTGTGGAGAAGAGAATCCAGGAACAGATCACCACGCTGGAACAGGAACGCGATGGCCTGCCGGAGGGTTCCCCGAGACGGGCAGAGATCGATAGCGAGGTAGAAGCACTCACCGGTGTGCTCGATGCTGCTGCCAGCGCGCCAGCGGGCATCGATACGAGCAACATCAAGGTCACCGGCATCGGCTTTCTCGATGAGGGCATCATCGGGAAGTGGAAGTCCAACCCCGGCCTGATGCTCTACAAGCTCCAGACCAATGCCTACAAGTTCAGCTGGCTGCTGATCCCGCTGTCGATCCCGTTCGTGTGGCTGCTGTTCGCCTGGCGGCGCCAGTTCAAGGCCTATGATCACGCGGTGTTCGTGACCTATTCACTGGCTTTCATGTCGCTGCTGTTCATTGCGATGTCGCTGCTGGGCGCGATCCCGGGCGGCTGGGGCAACGGCGTTGCGGCCATCCTGCTGACAATCGGGGCGCCGCTGCACCTCTACAAGCAGCTGCGCCATGCCTATGGCCTGACCCGGTTTTCGGCCCTGTGGCGGTTCTTCGCCCTGCTAATTCTCATTAACGTAGTGATCGTGCTGTTCCTGCAGACACTGCTGGTGCTGGGCGCGTTCTGACGCCCAAGCAAAAGGGCGCCCGGATCGCTCCGGACGCCCTTCAAATCAGGATCAGGTCGATCAGGCCCCGAGCGGCGCTTCGTCACCCTTGGGTCCGCCGAATTTGCGGCCTGCCTTGGGGATGGCCGAGCCCGCGACCGGGCGCAGGACCGGCTTCTGCGGCTCGCTCGGACGGTCAATCTTGCCGTCGTCGAGCAGCTGCTTGATCTCGTCCCCGGTCAGGGTCTCGTATTCAAGCAGGGCCTGGGCCAGCAGGTGGAGCTTGTCCTCCTGGGTGGTCAGGATCTGCGTCGCGCGGGCATGGGCCCCTTCGACCAGGCTCTTGATCTCGCTGTCGATCAGCTTGTTGGTCTCGTCCGAACCCATGGTCCGCATCGACTGGCCCATGCCGAGGTAGCCTTCGTTCTGCTCCTCGTACTGGAGCGGCCCGAGCTTTTCCGACATGCCCCACTTGGTCACCATGTTGCGGGCGAGCTTGGTGGCATACTGGATGTCGCTGCTGGCACCGGAGCTGACCTTGGAGTGGCCGAAGATCAGCTCTTCCGCCACACGGCCGCCCATGGCCACGGCAAGGTCGGCGTGCATCTTGTCACGGTGGTAGGAGTAGTTGTCCCGCTCCGGCAGGCGCATGACCATGCCCAGCGCACGGCCGCGCGGGATGATGGTGGCCTTGTGGATCGGGTCGCTCGCATCCTCGTTCATGCCGACCAGAGCGTGGCCTGCCTCGTGGTAGGCGGTCATCTTCTTTTCGTCATCGGTCATGACCATCGAGCGCCGCTCGGTGCCCATCATGACCTTGTCCTTGGCGTCCTCGAACTCCTGCATCGCGACCAGCCGCTTGTTGCGGCGGGCAGCCAGCAGGGCCGCCTCGTTGACGAGGTTGGCGAGGTCCGCACCGGAGAAGCCCGGGGTGCCGCGCGCGATCGTGCGCGGGTTCACGTCGGGCGCCAGCGGCACCTTCTTCATGTGCACGCCGAGGATCTTCTCGCGCCCGTCGATGTCGGGGATCGGCACCACCACCTGGCGGTCGAACCGGCCCGGGCGCAGCAGCGCCGGGTCGAGCACGTCGGGGCGGTTGGTCGCCGCGATAATGATGATGCCTTCGTTGGCTTCAAAGCCGTCCATCTCGACCAGCAGCTGGTTGAGGGTCTGCTCGCGCTCGTCGTTCGAATTGCCGAGGCCATGCCCGCGGCTGCGGCCGACCGCGTCGATTTCGTCGATGAAGACGATGCACGGCGCGTTCTTCTTGGCCTGTTCGAACATGTCGCGCACGCGGCTGGCGCCGACGCCGACGAACATTTCGACGAAGTCGGAACCGGAAATGGTGAAGAACGGCACGCCCGCCTCACCCGCGATGGCGCGGGCGAGCAGGGTCTTGCCGGTGCCGGGGCTGCCGACCAGCAGCGCGCCCTTGGGAATCTGGCCGCCCAGCTTGGAGAAGCGGCTGGGATCGCGCAGGAACTCGACGATTTCCTCCAGCTCCTCGCGCGCTTCATCAATCCCGGCGACATCGTCAAAGGTCACCCGGCCCTGTTTTTCGGTCAGCATCTTGGCCTTGGACTTGCCGAAGCCCATTGCCCCGCCAGCGCCGCCGCCCTTCTGCACCTGGCGCAGGGCGAAGAAGGCGATGCCGAGGATCAGGATGAAGGGGAGCGACTGGACCAGGATTGCCAGCCAGATGTTCATCCGCTCGGGCGCGGTGCCGGAATAATCGACCCCGTTCTCGTCAAGCAGCTCGGTGAGGCGGGTGTCGGTGGCGACCGGCGTGGTGGTGAACGGCTCGCCGTTCTTGAGCGTGCCGGTGATCCGGTCAGGCGCAATGGCCACGTCCTTGACCAGGCCCTGTTCGACCTGGCTGCGGAAAGCGGAATAACCGATCTCGGTGCCTGCCGACTGGCCGGCACCGCCGAACATGGAGATCATCATGACCAGGGCAAGAAACACCCCGCCCCAGATCATCAGGCTGCGAATCCACGGGTTGGGGCCTTCGGGGCCCTGCTGGTTCGGGTCGCGGCTCTCGCTCATTGCACGGGTTCCTTTCGTCTGCCCCAATGTAGGCACAGCGGAGTGAATGGCAAGTTGATGCCGCGGGGCGCGGATCAGCCAATATTCCGATGACGGTTATCGGGAATAGGCCCGCAGGAACACGTCGACCGCCCCGGCGATCCGCGCCTGCTCGCGCGCCGGGTCGGGAATGGCTCCGAACCGCCGTTCCAGATCGCCCATGCCCTTGCAAAGCGAGGCAAACTGTTCGGCCGCCAGCTCCGGATCGGGAATGTCGAGTTCGCCGCCGGCATGGGCCTTGGCCAGCAGCGCAGCAAAGGCCGCCTTCATCCGGCGAGGCCCGTTGTCGAGGAAAGCTATGCCGATTTCGGGTTCATGCTCCGTCTCGGCGGCAATCCGCCGTTCGAACTGGATCATTTCGGGGCGCGAGAGGAAGGCGACCATGGCGGTGCCGATGGTGAGCAGGCGATCCCGCAGGTCCGCGCCGCTGTCGGCCTCGATGGCGAAGTGGCCGCGCATCCGCTCGCACTCGCGCCCGACAGCGGCGGCCAGCAAGGTCCGCTTGTCCCCGAAGTGGTTGTAGACGGTGACCTTGGAGACGCCGGCCCGGGCGGCGATGCCTTCGATGGTGCTGGCGGCATAGCCGATCTCGAAAAACGAATCGGTCGCTGCCGCGATGATCGCGTCATGCTTGGCCGGATCGACCGGCCGCCCCGCCTTTCGTTTTCTTACGGTTGACAATCTGAACGGCCCCGTTCAATAAAACGCTAGCGTTCACTAATGCGCTGATGTTGATGTTCCCGCAACCCTCTCGAAGCGCGAAAGGTTCCCCCGCCTGTGCTCTGGATCGCCATCCGCATGCTGACCGGGGACCGGACCAAGTTCTTCGGGCTGCTGTTCGGGATCGGATTTTCCACCCTGCTGATCACGCAGCAGCTGACCATCTTCGTCAACCTGATCCAGCGCGGGGCCAGCGGCGTCTACAACGTCGCCGAAGCGCAGGTCTGGGTGATGGACCCGGTCAGCCGCACGACCGATGTGGCCTATGCCATGCCCGCCACCGCGCTGGAGCGGGTGCGCGGGGTGCCCGGGGTCGAATGGGCGGTGCCGCACTTGCGCGCCAACGCGTCTGTCCGCACTGAAACCGGTGATCTGGAGGGGGTCGGCATCATCGGGGTGGATGATGCCACGCTGATCGGCCTGCCCCGCCGGATGATCGAAGGCAGCCATGAAGTGCTGGCCATGTTCAGTCCGAAAATCCCACGCCTGGTCACGCCGAGCCACGATGCCTTGCTCACGGGCGAGTCCGCTCGCCGGGTAGTCGTCGATCATGTCCCGTCGGGCGCTGTCACCGAATGGTCCGACTACAGCCACAACATCGCCGGGCTGTTCCTGCTTGCCATGGCGCTACTGGCGCTGCTGTCGTACCGGCGCGGGTTGCGCTGGATGCGGTACTGGCCGGCCGGATTCATCGCCTTGGCAATTTTCCTGTATCTGCGCAACAGCGCGGGCACCTGGCCGCTCGGGCCGATCCCGTTCTGGGCCAGCACCTTTGGCGACGCCGAGCTCCTGCAACACCGCGTCGCCACCTTGTTGGCGCTGGTGCTGGGCGGACTGGAAACGTACGCACGTGCACCGCACGCACCAGCCCGGCTACGCTATCTGTTTCCCATCCTCACCGCCTTTGGCGGCGTGTTGCTGGTGACCCATGCCCATTCCGTGTTCGAGATCAAGACTCTGTTTCTGATCCAGTCGACGCATGTGGCGATGGGGGTGCTGGCGATCGTCATGGCGGTGGGGCGCTGGCTGGAATTGCGGCTGGCCGGGGTCGATGACGTGCAGGCCCGCATTGCCGGCCTGGTGGCGATGGGCGCGATGGCGCTGATCGGCGCGGTACTGGTGTTTTACCGCGAGCCGCTGGTGTGAAGCCGAACGGCGACTACCCGGTGGCGATGCCGCGATGCGCAGCGCGCGCGGCGCGGGCGAAACGGGCACTGCGATTGAGCACGATGCGCAGGCCCAGCGGCACCTCTTCCCAGGGCAGGCGATCGAGCAGGTTGCGCGCGGTCAGGCCCAGTTCGGTGTCGCCGGTCAGTTCCAGCCGACGCTGGAAGAACAGGGTGTCGGCATCTTCGAGCCGGCTCGCCAGCAACAGCAGATCGGTGGCGCTGCCGCGCACCGTGGCCTCGGCTTCGACACCGGGGGCGCATGCGCACAGGTGTTCGCCGCGCAACTCGATCACCCACTGCACGCCGAGATCGGACACGCTGATGCCGAGCCGCCGGCCAAGCATGAAATCCAGATCGCCGTTGGCCAGCGCCGGCGCCAGCACTCGCGCCATCGCCAGTTCCAGTGCGCGCTGTTGCAGCAGCGGCGGCAGCACGCGCAACAGCGGCGCCAACCGCCGCGGCGGCGGCACCGCGCGCAACGCGGCATGGCCCAGGCGCTCGCCCAGCGCGGCGAATGCGGGTTGGCTGTCGTGGGCGGTGGTCATGGTGGAGCTTCCTTGATGCGGTTGCGGGGCGGGTAATTCGACAATGCCTTGTTGTGCGTGGGCATCGGCGATCAACAGATCCATCAACGCCGGCGCCAGCGGCGGCGGCAGGCCCAGACGCGCACCCAGCGCGCCAGCGCGATGATGCACGGCACGCTCGCGCAGCGGATCCAGCGGCGGCACCCGCAGCCGTCGTTTCATCAGGCCGACCCCATCGACCAGGCGCCGGCGCATCGCGACCAACACCAGCAAGGCATCGTCGATGCGGTCGATCACATGGCGTGCCGGTTGCAGTGGCGACGGGACGAGTGAATGATGTTCCAGCGTCACGGGCGATGGCCGGGTTCGGGCAGGCTGCCATGACACGCTATTTTTACTGCGCGCATCATGATCTGGATCAATGTACGCCAAATCCGTTGCCCCGAGACTGACGCGATGAGCCAATCCAGCGAACTGAACCTGCCACGACTTGCCGACGCACCCCACCGCCTGTTGTTTTTTGTCGGCACATT
>NCJP01000190.1 GCA_002278985.1 Erythrobacter sp. 34-65-8 | reverse complement strand
AGGACCTCTACTACCGGCTGGCCGAGATCGTGGTGAAGATCCCCTCCTTAGCGGAGCGGCCCGGCGATGCGGTGCTCTTGGCCAAGGCCTTCCTCAAGCGGTTCAGTGCCGAGATCAATCCGCAGGTCAGGGGCTTTGCGGCCGATGCGCTGGCGGCCATCGACGCCTGGGGCTGGCCCGGCAATGTTCGCGAACTGGAAAACCGGGTCAAGCGGGCAGTCATCATGGCCGATGGCAAGCTGGTGACGGCGGAGGACCTCGATCTCGACCAGAACGGGGACGAGGAGACATTGCTGCTCAACCTGAAGGCAGCGCGCGAGCAGGCCGACCGCAAGGTCATCCGCCACGCGCTGGCCCGCTCCGAGGGCAACATATCGAGCGCGGCCCGCTTGCTGGGGGTCAGCCGTCCCACCCTCTATGACCTGTTGAAGCAGTATGATTTGCAGGCCTGAGCACGGACTGCGGACGCTGCTGGCTGTGATCAGTATGCTGGCCGTTGCGGCTTGCAGCAACGAACCGGTCGATCTGCAGCCGATCGACAAGGCAAGGACAGCACTTGAGGCTGGTGACGGCCTTGGCGCGGAGATCACCTTGCGCGACATGCTGGCGAGCGGGACGCCCCAAGAGGAGATCGCGGCTTACCTCGGCGAGGCGGAGCTTCTGCAAGCACAACTGGTCGAGGCGCGGCGATGGCTGGGCGAGGGCAATTTTTCCGATGCAACCGCCGGGCATGGCCATCACATGCTGGGCCGGCTGGAAATGCGCAGCGGCAACCTCCCAGCCGCCGGACAGGCTTTTGACCGGGCCCATGCGGTCATGCCGGAAAATTCGGATCTGTGGGTGGATATTGGCCGCCTGCGCTTTCGCGGCGGAGAGCAGAAGCAGGCGATCGAGGCCAGCAAGCGGGCGGTTGAGCTCGATCCCACGAACCCCGATGCGCTGCTGCTGCGGGCGCAACTGGTCCGTGACAGCGAAGGGCTGAGCGCAGCGCTGGGTTGGCTGGAAGCCGGACTGGAGCAATCGCCTGATAATCTGGAATTGCTGGGCGAGTATGCGGCCACCCTGGGCGATCTCGGCCGGGCGGGTGACATGCTGGTGACCATCCGGCGCATGGCCGAGATCGATGACCGCAATCCGCGGCTGTATTACCTCCAGGCAGTACTCGCTGCGCGCGGTGGCGATTTCATGCTGGCCCGCTCGCTGCTGGACAGGGCGGGGCCGGGAATCGGGGAAAGTCCGGCGGGAATGCTGCTGAGCGGCGTAGTCGATATCCAAAACGGCAACTACCAGAGTGCAGCGCAAGTGCTGGACCGGCTGGCCACGATCCAGCCTGATAACCAGCGGGTGCGGGAATTGCTGGTGCGGGCAGTCGCGATGGGCCTGAATGATCGCGAACTGGTTCACCGGTTTGGTGGCATGGCGAGCTTGCCCAGCGCCTCTCCCTACATACGCGAGCTGGTGGGCCGCAGTAATGAGGCGATCGACCGGCGCGCCGACGGGGAGCCGTTGCTTGGCCGTGCAGCGGAGGCCCGGCCGACCAGCCTCATTGCTATCCGGGGGCGTACGCCGCTGGCAATAGCCCAGATGCGGCGCGAGGAAGGTGGCAGTGCCATCCAGTCACTGGTGCGGGGCAGGATTCAGGCGGGGCAAACCGGATCGGCCATATCCGAGATGGATACTTTCCGCCGCCGTTTCCCGGGCTCGGCCGATGCCCTCGGCCTGGCCGGTGATGCCCGGCTGGCAGACCGCCGACCGGCGGACGCATTGACGCTTTACCGCGAGGCCGCTGCAATTCGCCTGACCTGGCCGCTGGTCCGGCGGATGGTGGTGGCGCAGCGTGCAACGGGGCAGGGCAGGGTGGCGGAACGCCAGCTTGCGCAATACCTGGCTGGGCATCCTGCCAATGCGGAAGCCGCCGCAGCGCTGGCTGTCATCGCGATCGAGCAGCAGGACTGGCCGCGTGCTGCCATCCTGCTCGATCACGCGCTTGATCGCGCTGCGGCGCGGGATCCGGTGCTGTGGCGACAGCGTGCCTTCGTAGCGCAGAAATCGGGCGACATCGATCTGGCGTTTGACGCGGCGGTCTATGCCTACGGGTTGCAGCCCATGTCTGCCAGGTCATCGGAACTGCTTGCCAGCGTGCTCGAGCAGCAGAGCCAGACCCGAACCGCGGCAGCGCTCAGGCAGAAACTCTCGCGGATGGGCGGATAAGCCGCGCTTCCGGCTCGACTTTGCTGTCCTGCAAGGGCAGCGATGGCGGATGATCGGCAGGATGTTCGGCAGTATCGACCTGATGGTGCGCGTTCTCGCGCTGGCGATCCTGCTGGCGTTCTTGCTGCCGGCCACTGGCGAGGCGCGGGTTCACGCGCAGAACGCCTCGAACATCGCCATCTTCATCCTGTTCCTGCTCAATGGCTTGCGGATCGACCGGGCCGAGATCGTTCGTGGTGCGGCCAATCTGCGTTTCCTGGCGCCGCTGATGCTGTGGATTTTCGGCGCAATGGCCCTGATCGGATGGGTCGTTTCAGCCTCGCTCTCCGGCCTCGTGCCGCCGCTGGTGGCGCTCGGGTTCCTGTTTCTCGGCACCCTGCCGTCAACCGTGCAGTCAGCGACCTCTTATACCATGCTGGCGGGCGGCAACGCTGCACTTTCGGTCATTGCGGCCGCGCTGGTCAACATCGCCGGCGTGTTCGTCACGGCACCGCTGTTCGCGCTGATTGCGGGGAGCGTGCAGGCCGAACTGGGCAACGAGGTGATCATGCGGATCGGCCTGATCCTGATCCTGCCGTTCCTGATCGGGCAGGCAGTGCAGGGCTGGTTCCGGGAATGGATTGCCCGGCGAAAGCAGCAGATTGTCTGGGTGGACCGACTGGTCATCGCACTGGCGGTCTATGTCGCTTTCTCCGGCGCGGTGGAGCAGGACATCTGGGACAGGATCCAGCCGCTTACGTGGCTGCTGGTGCTGGCGGGCATGGCTATGATGCTGCTGGTCGGCCATGGCGGGGCGTGGCTCGCTTCTGGCGCTTTGGGTTTGCGCCGGGCGGACCGGATCGCGTTCCTGTTTGCAGGCGGGCAGAAAAGCGCCGCGATCGGCGTGCCATTGGGCGCACTGATCTTCCCGGTGGAGATTGCCGGGTTCGTCCTGCTGCCGCTGCTGCTCTACCACCTGTTCCAGCTGGTGATCGCCGCGCCGCTGGCGAGCAGGCTGGCGAAAGGCTGAGCCCTTATTTGGGCTGGTAGGTCTGTTCCGGCCCCGGGAACGCGCGGCTGCGCACTTCCGACGCATAGCGTTCCACCGTCCGTTCAATCACGCCGGCAATATCCTCATACTGCTTCACGAACCGCGGCACGCGGTCGAACATGCCGAGCATGTCGTCGGTGACCAGCACCTGCCCGTCGCAGCGGGCCGAAGCACCGATACCGATGGTCGGGCAGGATACCGCTTCGGTGGCCGCAATCGCGATCGGTTCGACTACGCCCTCGACCACGATGGCGAAGGCTCCTGCGTCGTCGAGCGACTTGGCATCGCTGACGATCTTGTCCGCTTCGGCATCGCTGCGGCCGCGCGCCATGTAACCGCCCAGCACGTTGACTGCCTGCGGGGTCAGCCCGACATGGCCCATGACCGGGATGCC